>WUAK01000108.1 GCA_009827205.1 Phycisphaeraceae bacterium
CGGGATACCAGTATGCAATCCACAGATCTCGTATCGAGCGTCTGGGTCGGCTGGGTCGATCCCCAAATCTCGCAACATATCAGAGCTAGGCTCGTCAAGCAGTACGATAGGGACTTCTTCGATCATATCCTGCAGCTCTTCGGGCAAGTCTGAGATTATCCTCCCGACACAATCCCCCACCAGCTCTGCCTCACTCCGGTCCATCGAGTGCCTCCTTGCGGATGACATCCCGAAGCGACTTCGGCCCTTTTATGAGTACGGGAAACAGCCTAAGCGAGTCGATGAACATCCCAATAAACCCGATCAGGATCATCGCAGAGCCGATGACAACAAACGCCATCCAGATCGTGTCCACGATCACACTCTGCATAACGGGCCACCGAAGAGACGAGAAGTGGACTAGATCGCCGACAAGTGTGATCAAGACTGCGCTGGCAAGAGCGAGAACAGTCTGCCTGGATAGCTGCCCAGTTCTGAGCAGCACCGATCGTTTGGCAAACTCGCGAACACCAGGCCTGAGCAGCAGTGCAATCACAAGTACAAGAAGTCCGATTCCGATTCGGCGGACAACTCGCTCTCTAACGTTGATGGGATCGCCGAAGTAAGGGGCGCCGTATATGACATCGAATCGCACGTGCAAGTTCCACAATAGCCAAACGAGGGGAGCATACAAAAGCACCGCAGCGATGGAACGGATGCTTACCCACGCTCGTACAGCGTTGTGAGGTCGAATGAACGCTAAAGCTCCAAGGCCACTCAGCCCGGTCAGCACAGGCACGAGCACCCCGAAGTGCCTCATGCTCTCACTCATAGAAAACAATTCGAACGAGAGGTCGGAAACCCTTAGCAACAGTACACAGAAAATGGCGATCAGAGCCGCACCACTCCAAGTCACCAACCCGATCGCAGAATAGACAGGTGACCTCAGTGGTTTGAAGGACGTCGCTTCAGGATCAACGATTGCGAGAAGTGTTGCACGCACCGGAGTACCGCATTCGGGGCACTGGCTCGTCACCGACAGGCCTGTCAGGTCATATTTGCAGGACCAGCACAGCAGCTCGCCGGACAGCACCGCAGCAAGATCAGGGTTGGTGCTCTGAGCTTTCAGATTGTCATGTGTGCGTTCGTCCATTTGGATGCCAGAAGCGGGATCATACACGCCGAGACCGATAGGATGACAACGAACCTGAACGAGAGAACAGAACCCATGCAGGACGCAATCCATTCGCTCCGAGAAAACATCCGCAAGGTCTATCTGGGCGAGCCTGCCTCGATCGAGAAGGTCTTATGCTGTTTGCTCGCCAGGGGGCACCTGCTGCTCGAAGATGTCCCTGGCGTGGGTAAGACCGTCCTGGCTTCGGCTGTTGCCCGGTGTGTCGGAGGCGACTTCCGTCGAATCCAGATGACACCCGACATGCTCCCTGCTGACGTGATCGGCGTGAGCATCTACGAAGAGAGCACCCATGAGTTTCGATTCAGATCGGGCCCTGTCTTCGCCAACGTGCTCCTCGCAGACGAAATCAATCGAACCCCGCCTCGGACACAGAGCGCTCTGCTCGAAGCGATGAATGAAGCCTCGGTTACAATTGACGGCGTCACTCACAGGCTCCCGCAACCCTTTATCGTTGTGGCGACACAAAACCCTTCTTCATTCCACGGAACCTACCCGCTCCCGGAGAGTCAACTCGACCGCTTTCTTCTCCGAACGAGCCTTGGCTACCCAACCTCTGATAGTGAGATCAGAGTGATCCAGGAGCGGCCTTCTACGAACGCGCTTACTTCACTAAGCCCCGTCGTTACACTTGAGCAGATCCGCACAATGCAAGACACGACCGACCAGACGCGGCTCGAAACGTCGGTTGCTTCGTACATCCAGCAGCTCGCGCAAAGAAGTAGAACTATCCCTGAGCTTTCACTCGGGCTATCGACACGAGGTGCGCTCGCAGTTGCGCAGGCTGCCAGAGCATCTGCAAGGCTTCATGACCGGGATTACGTTATTCCCGAGGATGTTGCGGAGCACTTTGTTGCTACAGCATCGCATAGGTTAACCCCGAGCGATCCTTCACTGATCGACGACGCCCGTGCACTCGAGTCAATCGCGGAAGACGTGCTCCGTTCTGTTGACGCGCCGCTCTAATCCTCACCCTCGTGCGAAACTAGGTGCAAGACCGCTATTGTCTGAATGTTTGCGCCAGACAAGCTGTTGTTTGAGATAGCTCACCGGATGCATCGCTTCGTATTGAACGCCATCTCGAATCTGGTGCCTACACGAGGTGCCAGTTGCAAGCAGGACATCGTCACCAGCGAGTTCTCTGGCCGAGGGAAATAGCGAGAGTTCACCGATCCGCATCGAAAGTGCGTATCGCTCTTTATGCATACCAAAACCACCCGCCATTCCGCAACAGCCTGTGTCTAACTCCGAGTACTTGTCCGAGAACGCCCTCTTCAGGAGATTTCCAGACGACTCACCTCCCCAGAGTGCTTTTTGGTGGCAATGGGCGTGCAGCATAACCTTGCCCTTGGGCTGAACAAACTCGGGTCTTCTTGGATGCTCGCTCCAGCGATCATCGAGAAATTGCTCAACAAGCATCATCCGTTCCGAGAGCCGTTTGCGTTCATCGAGCGGCGTATCGCACTTCAGCGACAACCACTCATCTTGTATCGAGGACAAGCATGATGGCTCAGTCACTAGTATCGCTTTCGCGTTATGTATCGATGCCAAAGAGTTAAGCCTGCCTGCCAGCTTGTCAATCTCGTGCATGGCCTGGGGAAGGAATCCGTTTGATATGGCAGGCCGTTGGCAGCACCCCTCATCAGCGAGAACTACTCGGTACCCGAAGGCTTCAAGAACGGTCTTAGCATCAAGTCCTAACGAGGTCTCGTTGTACATACTGAAACAATCGCCAAAGAGGATCACCCTCGGCAGATCTGTATCGTGATCGTTACTCCAACTCTTGTCTCGAGCAAGAGAGGGTGCAAATGATGGCAGTGATCGCTCGCGTGGTAGCGCTGTTACGAGATCGAGAAAACGCCTCGCTAGACTCGGCTTATTGGGGATGTTCGCAAAGCGCGGCATGGGTGACGCGAGCCTATTTATCGATCGGAAGTTTGCAAAGAACAGTCTTGAGAGAGGAGAACCAGTTCTTTTGTAACGCTGAGCCGTAAATTCGGCCTTCAGCTTGCCAACGTCAACATTGCTAGGACATTCTCGCTTGCAGCCTTTGCAACTCAGGCACAAATCGAGAGTCTCGATTGTGTCATTGTCATTGAAGTCGAGTCGCTCTCCAGTCATTTGTCCAGAGAGCGCCATTCGTATCGCGTTGGCCCTTCCGCGTGTTGAGTGTCTTTCGTCGCGGAGAGCCATATAGGATGGGCACATGGTCCCCGAGCCTGTCTTTCGGCAGACTCCGGCGCCGTTGCACATCTCCACTGCATGCGAGAATCCATCCTGATTCTCATAGTCGAAATACGAATCGATCTCTGGGATCACGACCTGATCGCCTCTTGGTATGACCCTTGTGTGCTCAGTAATCGATGCAGGCGATGCCGGTTGTATGATGTTGCCCGGGTTGAGAAGGTTCTCGGGGTCGAACGCGCTCTTGATCTCTCGGAATGCGTTCATGAGCTCTGGACCATAGTGCCGCTCTAGGAATGGTCCTCTCGCCTTGCCGTCTCCGTGCTCGCCCGACATCACGCCGCCCATGCTATTGGCGAGATCGGCCACTCTTGTTGCTATGTTCACCATCGATTCGCGATCTTGCTGAGACCGCAGGTTGAGTAATGGTCTTACATGGAGCACACCTACCGAAGCGTGTGCGTAGAACGCTGCAGTTGTTCCGTGGCTTTCTATAATCTCGCGAAATGCCCGTACAAACTCACCGAGCCGCTCCACCGGGACGACGTTGTCTTCCACAAAACCCAGAGGCTTGCGTTCACCAGGGATTGCATGCAGCAGTGGCTCACCGGCTTGCCGAAGTTTCAGAGCCTTCGTGATCGATTCCGGAGAAGTGTGTAAATCAGTTGCAATACTTGGGACTAACTCACGAAGGCGATCGTGCTTGTCGTGGAAGTCTGCAATGTCGTTGCCCTGGAACTCCACATATAGGATCGCTTTGAGATCTCCTTGTTTAGGCCTTGGCATGAGTTCAACCGACGCTCTGTGCTCGATGTTCGTAAGCGCAGTCTGAATGATCATGTCATCGAGCAGTTCAACCGCTGACGGGTTCAGGGTCAGCAGGCTTGGCACAGCGTCCATCGCTTCATCGAGTGAAGAGAACGCGAGAACAGCCAGCCCGCGTTCCTTGGGGATTACATGGAGTTTCAGCTTTGCACCGAGGGTCACCGCAAGAGTGCCCTCTGCTCCGCAGACTAGAGAGGCAAGATTAATCGACTTGAGAGGATCGCCCTCACGCATTTGCGCCAGAATGGTGTCAAGCCCATACCCCGCGTTTCTGCGGAGTGTCTTGGGGAATCGTTCATCGATCAGCCTCTCGTGCCGGTTCACGATGTTGATAACAAACTCAGTTATCCTCCTGATTACAGGATCCCTGATCGCAGCGCCTTGCTCAAGCCTTGCCCGCGAGCCAGATCCGAGAACGACGTCTACGGCTTCCACATTCTCTGAAGTTCTGCCGTACTTGATCGACCGTGTGCCAGCAGCGTTGTTCCCGATACAGCCGCCGATAGTTGCTTGCCTGACCGTTGCTGGGTCTGGAGCAAAGAACAAACCGCTCTCAGCAATTGACCGGTTGAGTGCTCCGATCGTGATCCCTGCCTCGACCTCGCATGTCCTGCCTGGTACATCCAGTGACAGCACATCCGTGCAACTGGCAGAAAGATCGAGAATCATCGCCTCACTGGTGCACTGGCCGGCCAGACTTGTGCCGCCCCCTCTTGGCAGAAGCGGAATCCCCTCGCGCAGGCAATACTCAGCCGCCTTCACCGCATCCTGGATCGAACTCGGCACGACGACCCCGAGCGGTTCGACCTGGTAAATCGACGCGTCAGTCGAATAGAGCCCCCTGTCGTGGCGTCCGAAGCGGACCTCCCCCTCGATGACTCGCCCAAGATCGGCCGCGATCTGGTTTCGCCTGCCGCGCAGTGCCTCGAACTGGTCCTGCGTGAATGTCGGGATAGAAGCCATGACCAAGATGGTATCGGCCCCCCGATTGTCGCGGCTTGCGAACCAATCCAGCCGATGCTGAGTCTGAACGAATAGGCTGAGTCAGTTCATCTCGACCCTACCTGAAGGAGCCTCCAATGCACGCACGGATAGCCTCACTCGTCGTTCTCAGCGGCCTCGCCTTCCCCTCAGGCCTTCTGGCACAACAGGACGACCCAATGCCCGTCTCGGCGGTCACCCTCTACAGATCAGGCGTGGGCTCCTTTGAGCGTCAGGGAACCGTGACGGGCGATGAGTCGGTACGCCTCTCATTCGATGCCGACCAGATCAACGACATCCTCAAATCACTCGTCGTTGTCGATCTCGACGGCGGGCGGGTCGGAGCCGTCAGCTACTCGTCTGACGAACCAATCGGCAGGCGACTTGAGGCGCTCGGGCTCGATCATGTGAAGCAGCTCACACTCGCAAGACTGCTCGGAGAATTCCAAGGCGCCAGAATCGATCTGACATCAACAAGCGGCGAGATCTCAGGCCGAATCTTGGGCGTAGATGGCCGTGAGATCTGGCACGATGACGACTACGAGGAGATCATTCGCCTCAGCATCGCAACCGACGAGGGTATCGTGACGGTTGACGAGCCCGATATCCGCAACGTCCGTTTGCTCGACGAGTCCCTCCAAAGAGATCTGAACGACCTGCTCATCGCGCTGGGCACCCAGCGCACAGAGCAGTCTCGCTCAGTCGAGATCGACCTCAGAGGTGTCGGCGATCGCAGAGTCAGAGCCGCATACGTCCAGGAGACCCCGATCTGGAAAACCAGTTATCGCCTCGTCCTGCCCGAGGGTGAAGGAGACGACCTGCACATCGAAGGCTGGGCCATTGTTGAGAACACCACCGACCACGACTGGGAGGACATCACGCTCACCCTCGTGGCAGGCAGGCCCGTCGGATTCGAGATGGATCTCTCGACTCCACTCTACATCTCGAGGCCCGAGATCGCCGTCCCTGTCGAGCTCGCAGCGGCTCCCAAGATGTACGACCGAGGCAGAGGCGGCGGTCAGAGCCCGTTCGATGGTGACGCTGATGAGGAAGAGAACATACGAAGAAGGATCGCCGCTGCCCAAGAACGAGAAAGACAAATCCGCGGCGATAGACAGAGTTCTCTTGGATTACCCAGTATGAGTGCCTCAAGAGAGTTAGAAGAAAGTGTTGTAAGTCTTGACATGGCGCGAAGCACGAAGTCCATGGCCTCAGGCGGCGATGAGGGCGAGGTCTTCTTCTACCGCCTCGACAACCCAGTCTCGGTCGGCAAGCGCGAATCGGCGATGCTCCCGATCATCACAGGGCCCATCGAAGGCCGGCGCGTGAGCGTCTTCTCCCCGACGACCCAGGGCGAGCACCCCTACCGCGGCGTCGAGCTCACCAACTCGACAGGGCTCAAGCTCATGCCCGGACCACTCAGCGTCTTTGATGGCAGTGTCTTCGCTGGTGATTCGCAGATGGGTTACATCGGCGCCGAGGAGAACCGCATGCTCGCCTACGCCGTGGATCTCGACGTTGATGCTGAGCGAACGACCAACCAGAACACCACCACGCAGAACGTCCGAATCCTCGACGGCGTGATCCATCTTTCGAACGTTATCGAGAACGAGTACACGGTCACCCTCGACAACCACGACTCGACGCGAGACAGGATGATCGTGGTCGAGGTCCCCCGCTTCCGCGACTGGACGCTCAGTTCCGACATCCAACCCTACGAAGAGACTGACAACCTCTACCGGTTCGAAATCGAGGTTGGTTCTGGGGCGACAGAGACTCTCACAGCCACCCAGGCTCGGACTCAGAGCACGACCGTGGCTCTGACATCGGTCACCCTCCCCACGCTCCTGACGTACCAGAGGCAGGGAGCCGCCTCTCAGGCCGTGATAGACGCGTTCAAGGGATACGCATCGCGCCGTGCAGCCGTTGAGGATGCCCGCAAGCAGATTTCGATCAACGAGAGCGAGTACCAACGGATCGAGAACGACCAACGCCGGATCCGAGACCTGCTCCGCTCAATCAACCGGCAGGATGCCCTGTACGCGAGATACATGGGGCAGCTCGAGGCCCACGAGGACTCACTCGATGAGCTGCGATCAGCGCGTCAAGCCCTCGTCAACGATCTGGCACAGAAGGAGCAGCAGCTCGACCTTTACGTCAGGACGCTGCGGGTGGAGTGATTAGTCCCCGCCGCCCCGGCCTGATCCTCGGTCGAGCAGATCCCAAGGTGTGGCGTTGACGTTCCCATTGCCGTCGACAGTGATGTTGTACCAAGGCCGCAAGAACGTGTTGAACCCGCGTTCGGGCTGGGTGCGATTCGAACTCGAGCCTGTGTCCGACTCGTTGAAGAAGATGTTGTCACGGATCTTGTCACTGCTGGTAGTTTCGACAAGGCCGGTACGGTCAGGATCGGGCACAGTTGAGTACTCGACAGACAGGTCGCCGTACCCGATATGTCCCGCCCATGTCTTTGAGGAACCGTAGAATCGCAGTGTGTTTGACTTCGTGCCTGGTGCGATACCGCTCGTCGTGATTTCCCAGTTCCCGGCCTGGAGGGTGTACATCGTGCCCCGGTTGCTCATGAGCCCGATACCAGACTCTGCGTCTGTTCGCCATGCAAGCTTTCTGGCGCCAAACGGTGGGAGCAGCGCGTACGAGTTGTTGCTCTTCACAGAAGCTCGGCCACGCCCGGTCGCGGTTGCGCCCTGGCCGTCCTCGTCGGACACCCCAGCAAAGCCAGGATCCCAGGATGCAAATTCTGGGTTCTGCGCAAGCTCCGGGTTGCTGCGCTGATACCCCTCGTAGACCTCGACCTGCTCGTTGGTCTCGACGGGACTCACGGTGTCGCTGGGTGACAGGTAATCCTCATAGATCAGCATGCTGAGTATGTTGCCAGTATTGTCCTTCTCTTTGAGATTGGATGCCGTGACAGTGGAGTCTGAGAGATCCACGAGGCTGGGCAGCGGGAACGTGCCGTCGCTCGCGCTCCCGAACGTGCTCATGGCCTGCAGAGTCGCTTTGTGTTGAGATGCGTCCTTCGCCTTTCGCGCGGTGTCCCGTGCCTTGCCGAGTGCAGGTAGCAGGATCCCGATGAGCAGCGCGATGATCGCGATCACAACAAGCAGTTCAACGAGCGAGAATGCGTGGGTTCGATTCGAGCGAGGCATGGTTCACTCCCCGGGGAGGTGGTGTTGGCTTCACATTGAGGATACGCGAGATCGGTCTCCAGAGTTTCCTCCAGAGCCTCATACATAAAATCAGGGCCCCCGGTTCTCACCAGAGGCCCTGTTTGATGTCAAGACATCAGAGAGTCAGCAGAATCAGTCTTGCCAAGCCTCAGCCGAATCAACGGTGTTGTTGCTGCTACCGCTGGCCTCGACTTCGGCGATCATCTTGAGCAGCGCGTTGCGCTGGTCAAGTTTGCCATCGAAGCTTGAGGA
>WUAK01000109.1 GCA_009827205.1 Phycisphaeraceae bacterium
CTTCCGATCTCAGATCGACGGGCATCCGGCTCACCAACTCGGCGAAAAGGACGGACCTTGGCACGCGCTCGACGAGCGCAGCGGTCACCTCGGCCTTGGTCACCATCTCGGCGCGCTGCTTCTCGAGCGCCTTGAGCTCTTCGATCTTCTCGGCCTCACGCACATACATCGCGTTGATCGAACGCTGCTCGTTACGAACGCTCATCCATCGGCGGTTCGTCGCGAAGAACGCGGCGACTACAGCGAGCATCATCACTCCGAACAGCGTCAGACTGAGCATGTTCGCGCGGCGCTCGCCCTTGGACTTCACGTAGTCTTCGGGCAGGAAGCTATCCTGGTCCCACGTGTTCAACGGCTTGGTGACATCGCTCTCGCTCATGAGCTTCCCCTAGGCAACGTGCCCTCTCGTACCTTCCTCAAAGATCCGTCGGGCACACCGACAGCCCCATTGCCGCGGCCCACCCGGGCAGCGGCGCATTGATCTCTACACCCTTCGATGGTTCTTTCCCGGTCTTCTGGATCGCGCCAAGCGGATCGCCGGTCTGCACCGCGACACGGACTGTGCCAGCGAGTCTTCTGCAGAGGCCGAGGTTGACCGATTCACCTCCGGTGAACACCGCACGCTCGACCGGCTCGGTCGGGAACAGGTTCCGGTGATACCGAATGCACAGCGACACCTCGTCGCTGAGAATCTCGAACGCCTCATCGAGGTCGGGCATCACGCTCGGAGCCTTGTGCGAGCTGAAGCCTGACTCCTGCGACCCGTTGAGTGACCCCAGTGACATCATGGGTGCGCGCTGCACACCCGTGAAGTCCGCGTCGGTCCGCCTCGCTTCGTGTGCACGCTGCTCGCTGACCTTCCAGCGTGCCGCGAGCGACTTGTCGAGCGCACGACCGCCGAAGTCGAAGGTGCGCGCGAAGAGAAGCTTCCCGCCGCGTGCGATGATCGCCTTTGTGGAACCGAACCCAAGATCCAGATAGAGCGTCGTTTTGTCTTCCGGAGCAGCGCCGATCGCGCCGAACCCCGCGAGCGATGCAACTGACTCGGGCTGCATCCCGACAGGCTCGAGCTTGCTCGCGTGCAGCGAGCGCATCAGCACGTCAACCGTGGACCGCGCCGCGGCCATGCCGATGACTTCGATCTTGTTCTGATCAGCACCGACTGGCCCAACAACCTTGTGACGGAGCACAAGCATGCCCGGGTCACACCCGAGCTGCGAGGCCAGGGCGATCTTCGTCGAGCTTTCGATCATGCTCTGGTCGCCCTTGGGTACCTGAAGGTGCTTGCAGAACGTGAGCCCGACCGGCAGCAGGCACACCGCGCGCTTGCCCTTGAATCCCGCGCCGCGGATCAGCGACGGGAGTTGCTCGGTCTGGAATGAAATTCGCGCTGCGGCGTCATCGAACAGCTCTGCGGGCGTGTCAAGTGCCGCGGCCGCGACGAGGGAAGGGTTCTCACCGCCCGTAAGCTGGAGAACCTTCAGCGCGCTTGTCCCGAAATCGATCGCGATCGGTCTCGGACCGCTGGGCGCACTCGATCGGCTGCGCTTCTGCTTGATGGCTGAAAACGACGCACGCGGCATCGACATCCCCGACCTGGCTGCAGTGCCCAACCGCCCGGCACACGCCGGCACGACAGACACCAGTCACTCGGAGCGCTTATCGACGCGGTCATAGTCCCTGTTGAGGTGAGAGCACGACCGTCGAGGTTTCCCCTACCGGCCCCGCCGCGCCAGACCCACCTCGCCCATATTGGACGGTCCGATCAATTGAAATCGATGTCCGAGAACGAACGGGCGACCTCACCGAGTCGCGTCATCGCACGCCCGATATCCCATACCTGATGCTCTCGATCACCCGTCGTGTTGCTGATCACACGGACTTCAGCCCCTGGAACACCCGCGTGCAAGCAGGCGAGGAGAACCGCAGCGCCCTCCATGCTCTCAGCCGAGGCGCCGGTCCGCCGGCGAATTCGCTCGGCGAGGTCATTGCGCCCAGAGCAGGTCGAGACCGTCGCAACCACACGCTCTCCATCGAGAACAGGCAACAACCGGTCACGAACTTCCTGATTAGGGGATAAGCCCTCACTCTCGTCACCCGGGAACATCGGGAATCCCATCGATCGGCAGTCGATGAATCCATCAGGAGCGTCAACCCCCTCATCTGCGAAGACAGACCTGGACGCCAGCACTGCATCCCCGATCTGAAGTCCCCCACCGGGCAAGACACCGGCAATGCCGAGGTTGATGACCCGATTGGGTGGGTTGGTTGCCAAGACGGCTGCTGTCCTGGCTGCCGCATTCGACTTTCCTATTCCGGATCGCATTATCCATAATAACTCTGAGAGCCTCACAGGAATTCCCACAGGAACATCCGCATCGAGTCGGTCATCGAATGCATGGGTCACGGCGGTGACTTCGTTTGCAGCGGCCAGCACGAGCAGTGTTTCGATTGAATCACCCATCGGTGTCGATCCTACCTCTTACATGGGTGTTCCATTGAACCTGAGCCTGTCAGACCGGTACAAATCAGCGGAACAAGGACTCGGCCCGGATGACTCCTCCAAGGGCCTACTCAGGGGTGCAGTATGACCACGACTTCCTCGTACCTTCCTCGCACGAGCCAGAGAGCTTTCGTCAAGTCGGGTGCCATCGCCCTGGTCCTCCTCGCCGGGGTCGCCGGAGGTGCGTGGTACTTCACGACACAGACCAGTGGTTCCGAGCAGGCCGACGCGATCCGCACTACCGAGATCACCCAGGCTGCGGTGACCAGTTTCGAAGTTTCGACAACCGCAACGGGTGAGCTGCAGGCACTGGAACAGATCGAAGTGCGATCACCGCTTGAGGAGCAGGCGACCATTGTCGAGATCGTTCGCGAGGGCACAACTGTCAAAGAAGGTGATGTGCTTTGCGTGCTCAACACAGACAACCTTGAGACCGAACTCGATACTGAGGAAGCCGATCTCGAATCTTCCGAGGCATCGCTCTTCGCAGCCCAGAACGCATACCAGATCCAGGTCACCGAGAACGAGAGCGCAATCCGGGATGCGGAGCTCAAGCTCAGGCTTGCCCAGCTGACACTCCAGCAATGGGAGTCGGGCGACCATGTGATGAAGCTCCAAGAGCTTGATTTGAATATCGACGAGGCCAACCGCGAGTTCGCACGCCTAGAAGCCAAGCACCAGAAAAACATCAGCCTGCTCGCCGAGGGTCACATAAGCAAAGACCAGTACGACCAGGACGAGCTCGCGTTGGTCAAGGCCCGCGCACGCGTCGAAACAGTCAAGCTGCAGAAAACCTCCTACATCGACTACGAGCAGAACAAAGACCGCGAGCAGAAAGAGAGCGACGTCCGCCAGGCCGAGGCTCAGCTCGAGAACGTCAAAGCGCAGAACGAGATCAAGCTTGCCGACAAAGCCGCGGACAGAGCACAGCAGAACCGCCGGGTCGTTCGTGATAAGGCCCGTGTCGAGAAAATTACCCAGCAGATCGAGGCATCGACCATCAAAGCCCCGTCAGATGGCATGGCCATCTACGGCACAACGATCATGCAGTCGCGCAACAGGTGGAGCTCCGAGGGTCCGCTCCAGATCGGGCAGAGCGTCTACCCGAACCAGATGCTCTTTGGCCTCCCGGATACGTCCAAGCTCGTCGCGGAAGTTCGTGTGCACGAAAGCCTCGCCGGTCGAATCCAGAAAGGCATGAAAGGCAGAGTGAGTGTCGATGCGCTCCCGGGCGTTGTGCTCTCCGGCACCGTCACTGAGATCGGTGTGCTCGCTGAGTCCGGCGGCTGGCGCGACCCGAACCTGCGCGAATACACGGTCAAGATTCTTCTTGATGCGGGCGAGCACACGAGCCAGCTCAAGCCTTCGATGCGCTGCGAAGCAGAACTTTTGCTCGACAACGTTGAGAGCACGCTCGCCGTGCCCGTAACCGCGGTCTTCAACGATGGCCCCGTCCGCTTCGTCTACAAACCCAGAGGCTCTGGCTTCGAGCGCGTGCCAGTCAAGACAGGTCGATTCAGCGAGACCCACGCGGAGATCCTCGCAGGCATCGACTCGGGTGACGACGTTCTGCTGCGGAATCCGAGCGCTGGCGAGATCATCGATCAGCCCTGGGACAAGGCCGAACTCGAACTCGTGGGGCTGACGCTCGACGAGGACGGCAACCCCGCCCGCATGGGCCCACCCCCCGGAATGCGCGGCGCAAGACAGACGAGCTACACAACCGACCAACAGGGCAGCGCCCAAAAGCCAAAGCAAGGCCAGAATCCGGGCAACAATGACGGCAAACCAATCGGTGAGGCCGGAGACAGCGCCGCAGAAACAGCACCCACAGAAGAAGCTGTGACGGCATCAACAGATGAGAACGTTGAGGCCCCGAGTGAGACACCCGTGGTCGAAGCTGCAGATTCCGAGACCGAAGTGAAGTCGGCGAACTAAGCGATCCGCCTCATCGCGCGATCTCTGGACGAACGCTGACGCTCCAGCTCGGCAGCGTTATGCAGCAGCTTCGAAGCTGTTTCCAAGCAGAAGTCCGTCTCGTGGACCGGATAGAAATTGTCCCGGCCGACGTCCTGGCCTTCGGCGAACTGCACGCACAGCCCCGAAATCTTGCTCAGGTGGATGACCTCGCCTCGTTCGGTGTTCTCATGCAGACTCGGGTCCACGACCATCACACTCGGTCTGCACGGATCCGTAGGTTCCCAGCCGATCGCCACGCAGTCTGTGCCGTCGGACAACCTGACCTGTGTCCCGGGTGGATAGGGCGGACAGACCGCCAGCAGTGCCTTCATCACCATCGGGTCCAGTTTCTTCGCGTACCTGCCACGCAGCATGCTCGACAACACACGCACGCGGGGCGTTACGTTACCGTCCGCGTCACAAATGCGTGACAACCTATCGAACATGTCCGCTGCCGCGATGACGCGTGCATGGATGTGGATGTGCGTGCCGCTGACCATCTCGTAACCACCGTCGGCTCGTCTGCGCGCCGGGAATCCCGATCCGTCGAACGCCTGGTGGTGATGCAGAATCGCCGCGGCAGCAGAGGGCGGGACCCGGCCGTGCACGATTTGGAAACCCAGCTCCGTGTGCCTCTGCCAAGCCTCGTCGGAAGTGTCGTGGAACTCGCGGAAACGCTCGCGCACCGCATCGCTCAGCTGCGTGATACCGATGTCGTGCAGCAGCCCGGCCACACCCAGCGGCGTGACATCGCGTGCAACCGCAGCGGGCATCCTCGAACGCTGGTGCTCCAGGTACACGCTCATCTTCAAGCCCATCAGGACCGAGATGAATCCGACCGCGCACGAATGTTCCAATTCCTCATCACCCATGGACGCGACATCATCCAGGAACACCATCGTCTCTGGGTTGCTGATCAGCGACTCGCTCAGAGACGAAACAGTGCGAGCGAACGCGCTGTAGTCCAGATCCGCGTCGACTTCTCGGCTCAGCCTGTCGAAGTACTCATAGACCTGCCCAGAGGCGTGTGCGCGATGCCTGATCACCTCGGGAGAAGTGTGCTTCAGCAGGAAGTTCAGTGGCGGGTACGAGATCCACAGTGACCTCACGCGCAGCTCGCGCAGACGCAGAATCGTCCGGCTGTCCAGCTCGAACCCCGTGCGCAGCAGCACCCTGCTTGGCGATTCCGGGTGGAACACCGGTGTTGCCAGCTTCATGCCGGGCTTGGCCGAGATGGTCGATACGCGCAGCACTCTGAGTACTCCTCCGGACCGAGCATCGGTTTGAGAAACACAAGACTCAGACAAGTTCTGTTATCGAGTGCGTAGGTCCGCCCGTTATCCGCCGCTCATGAAGAACATGGCGCCCACATACCCAGCGTAAAGTCCGAGAAGCAGCACACCTTCGACCCTCGTAACTCTTCCACCCGCGAGCAGGATCGGCAGACAGGCCAGGCTCGCGCCGAGCAGAACCCAGAGATCCCGTGTCCACATGCTCTCTGGCACCACCAGCGGGTGAGGCGAGACCATCGATGTGATCCCGAGCACGCAAAGGATGTTGAAAATGTTGGAGCCCAGAATGTTCCCGACCGCGATGTCAACTTCCTTACGCAAAGCAGCGACAGCCGAGAGAGATAGCTCTGGCACACTCGTCCCGAACGCAACGAGCGACAGCCCGATGACGGTGTCAGAGACATTGAACATCTCCGCGACCGATGTCGCGCCGCCAACAAGCATGTCTGCGCCGAAGATCAGAAGCCCGATCCCGATCACACAGAGCGTGATATTGACGAATAGGGGCGGGCGGTCGCCTTTGGTCACTTCCGTCCTGAGTTCCGCAGCCGCGGCTTGCATCTCCTTGGCATGCTCCGGGTCGCTCTTTCCTGCCTGGTAACTCCGAACCAGAAACGCCAGAAGCCCGGCGAACAGGATGAACCCACCGACACGAGGAATCTCAGTCGGGATCATGAACAGCATCAGCGCGATGGTGCAAACGAGCATCTGCAAGACTTCGCGGCGGACGACCTTGAATTTCACGGGGATCGGGCAGATTACCGCAGTGAACCCGAGAATGAGACAGATGTTGGTGATGTTCGAGCCCACAACGGGTCCGATGACGAGCCCGCTGTTGTCGTTGATTGCCGCGCCGAGTGCCGCACCGAGTTCGGGGGCGCTGGTCCCGAATGCGACTACGGTCAACCCGACCACGAACGAACTGACGCCGGCAGAGAGTGCGAGCCTCGATGCGCCTCGCACCAGAAGCTCGGCGCCAAATACCAGCGCCACAAGCCCCGCGATGAGTTGGAAGATCGGCAGATACTGCATCAGCGCTGGTCCCCAAGCTGCGACAACAGACGATACTCCTTCGGGAGCCTCGCGATCAGCACAACGATGGCCCTTCTGCGCACCGGTGCGACCCCGCCAGCTTCAACAGATGTCAGCATCGCCTCACCTACGGTTGGCACCGCGGGCAAGGGGGGACCGGCTTCAGCGTTCACCGCCGCAGCCCGCTCCGGGTTGATGATCTCCATCGGGTCAAATTCCGGAGCGATTGGGACGAGCACGAGCGCCTCGTCCTTGCGCATCACAAAGCTCGCAGAGAGTTCGGGGAAGATCAACCCTTGTTTTTCGATCGGGGTTTGGTCCCCCACGGAAAAGTCAACAACGCTTGATGGGCGCTGCCACCGCTGGAGTTGCACGCATAACTCGGTCTGCATCTCCGGGCCTTCGGCACCGGGCACAACCCAGCACCTTGTGAGCATCCTGAGTTTGCCGCGTTGGGTGCGCATCTGGCCGTCGGCGAGCGAGAGAAGCTGGCCCGACTCGACGCGCCTGCCCGGGAGCGTTTCGCGCCAGTCGGGCAGGACGCCGAACCAGTCCTGCTGTTCCGGGCCGACAAGCAGCATGCGTCCGCGCGCGAGGTTGAGTTCGTCGATTGGGATCGAGATGGGCATGAGCCCGCTCTGGCGCCACGCTGTGCGCTGCGAATCGAGCATGGGTGTGGGTCTGCGCTGATAGCTGTCGATCATCTCTGCGATGAGATCGTCTTGATCCTCGATCGCCCAGACACGGAGCTCAAGCCCCTGCTGATTCCCCTCGACAACCGGTCGATCGACGTCGGGCCGTTCCCACGGCGCGGGGCCTGGCGGGATGCCCGATGCGCCACCCCCGCCGCCGCACGCGGTGCAGAGAACGCACAGCAGCAGCGGGAGGAATTGCTTCATGCGTCCTCTTTGCGTGGATCACACTTGTTGATACGGTCGATCAGCTTGCGCACGACCGCGAAGTTGTGACGCGTGTGCGTAAATACGAGCCTTGGCCTGTCGAGATGATCGTCCTCCTCGGCGTACGGGCCAGACTGCACGATCGAGCCCGACTTGACGAGCATCGCGAACTCGTCGTTGATCGAAGCGAGATCTTCCTCGCTGATCGCATAGTTCATGCGGATGATCAGGTCGTCGCGCACGTACCTGGAGCTGTGGTAGTTGCGGTAGAAGTTGACAATCTCTTCGACGCCTTCCTCGGCGGTTCTGCAGATCTTGTAGAGCTGGCGATCCTCGTCGTTGATCATGCCGTGGCCAAGGAGCTTCTCGGTCGCGAACTCGTGCCACTCGTCCCAGTACCGGATGCCATCGCCTTCGAGCAGAACGATCGGGATCATCGAGCTCTTGCCCGTCTGTACGAGTGTCAACACCTCGTACACCTCGTCCATCGTTCCGAAGCCGCCTGGGTAGACCGCGACCGCGTCGCACTGACTCAGGAACATCAGCTTGCGCGTAAAGAAGTAGCGGAAGTTGATCAGCTTCTCATCGCCAGCGATCACGGTGTTTGCGGAGGTCTCAAACGGCAGACGGATCGCGACACCGAAGCTCGCCTCCCGCCCCGGCCCTTCGTGGCCCGCCTTCATGATCCCGTCACCGGCACCGGTGATGGCCATCCACTGATTCTCTGCCATCAGCCTGCTGAACTCGACGGCTGCTTTGTAGTCCGGATGAGTCTCGGGCGTTCGCGCCGATCCGAAGATCGTCACCTTCTTGATGTCCGGGTACTGACCGAACACCCGGTAGGCGTAGCGGAGCTCCTTGACCGCGGCCGCCATGAGCTTGAGCTCACCCGTGTCGCGACCATCTGGCAGCAGCTTCAACGCCGCGGTCATCAGATCCTGCACGA
>WUAK01000110.1 GCA_009827205.1 Phycisphaeraceae bacterium
GGAGCAGTCGGACATCGATGCGATCAAGTGGGGGGTAGCCGACGGCACAATCACCATCCTCGCCACCGATCACGCGCCTCACACCGCCGACGAGAAGGCGTTGCCCTTCAGCGAGGCTCCGTTTGGGATCATCGGCCTGGAGACCGCCTTGGCCGGGTACGCTCAGGCACTCGTGGAGCCTGGCATCATTGACTGGCCGAAGCTGATCGAATTGCTCACGTTGAATCCAGCCAAGCTCTGCAATCTAGACCAGGATTCCCTTGGCGCAGAAGGCCTGGGCGAGCTCCGAGAGGGTGGTCTCGCGGACGTGACGCTCATCGATCCGAACCAGGGCTGGACCGTGACCACAGCGGACCTTGAGGGCCGGAGCTCCAACACGCCCTTCCTTGGGCACTCCTTCAATGCCCGCCCGGTCATGACCGTGGTCGGGGGACAGATCAGGCACAGCAGACTCGAAAGTCACGCAGCCGTGTATACACACTGAATCGATAAGAACACACCGATCGAGGCTTCTATCCTTGGTTGGTACCAACACACAACCGGTCCACAACTGGGACCGAGAGAGCGAACACAAGGGAGTAGCACAATGCCCATCCGCATCGGGATCAACGGCTTTGGACGCATCGGTCGCCTCGTCGCGAGGCTCGCAGCCAACGACCCCAACATCGAACTCGTCGCGGTCAATGACCTCGTCCCTGCAGACAATCTGGCGTACTTGCTCAAGTACGACACCATGCACGGCCGGTTCCTTGTCGATCACAAACCTGCCGACGTGTCGGCAACCGATGACTCGTTCACGATCAACGGTAAAACCACCAAAACAATGGCAGTGCGGGATCCCGCCGAGTTGCCCTGGGGCGATTGGGGTGTGGATTACGTTCTCGAGTCAACAGGCTTCTTCACCAACTACGAAGGTGCTCACAAGCACATCGAGAACAACGGCTGCAAGCGGGTCGTTATCAGCGCCCCCACCAAATCGCCTGATCAGATCAAAACGCTCGCTTACAAGGTCAACCACGAGGACTACGACCCCTCGAGCGACACCATTATCAGCAACGCCAGCTGCACAACCAACTGCCTTGCACCGATCGCCAAGGTCATCAACGATGAGTTTGGACTCGAAGAAGGTCTCATGACCACTGTCCACGCTGCCACGGCAACCCAACCCACGCAGGATGGCCCCTCTAAGAAGGACTGGCGCGGCGGACGGAACGCGTACCAGAACATCATCCCCGCCAGCACAGGCGCAGCGAAGGCTGTCACGCTCTGTATTCCGGCACTTAAGGGCAAGCTGACCGGCATGGCGTTCCGCGTGCCGACGGCTGACGTCTCTTGTGTGGATCTGACCTTCCGCACGGCGAAAGCGACGAGTCTCTCGGACATCAACGCCGCGATGAAGGCCGCTGCAGAGGGCTCGATGCAGGGCGTTCTCGGTTACACTGACGAAGAAGTCGTCTCAAGCGATTTCGTGGGTGACCCGCACAGCTCGATCTACGACGCGAGGGCGGGTATCGAGCTCAACGATCGCTTCTTCAAGGTCGTCAGCTGGTACGACAACGAAGCCGGCTACGCGAACCGATGCGTCGACATGATGCGGATGCTCGCGTCGAAGGACTGATCGCAACTCTGTGAAAGTAGAACATCACGAGCGCCCCTCACGAAGGTGAGGGGCGATTTCATATTCCTCGCTCAAGCGAGGGCCTTAGCGTGCAGCTTTCGGTGATGCTTTGCGTTTCACTTTTTTCTTGCGAGGATTGCGAGTCCCGGCTGCTGGCCTGCCCGTTGCTGATGCACCTGAGCGGCGTTTGCGGCCCTGACTTTCACCGCCAGATTTCGCCTTTGGCTTGCCTACTTGCCTTTCATGAGTTTTCTCGCCGCCTTGTTTATTCGGCTTCACACTCTTGCGACGACGTTTCGCACCCGAGCCAGACTTGGTATTCACTGAAGATTCAGATCGAGATCGCCCGCTGCGGCCCCGACTACCTTTATCTGACCCGGGCTTCATGCTGTTTCTGCTCTCACCCACGCCAGCATTGCTGCCGTGCTCGCGGCTACTGCGAACAGGCTCGATTTCAGGAAGATCGGCTGGCAGATCTACTGCTTGTACCCTGTCGCCTGTCAGCCTTTCGATTGCTCGAAGCAATGGCCTCTCGCTCTTGTCACACAAGCTGATAGCAACGCCGGTGCGACCTGCTCGACCCGTCCGGCCTATGCGGTGGACGTACGCCTCGGGCTCGACTGGGATGTCATAGTTGAACGCATGAGTGATCCCATCTACGTCCAGCCCTCGCGCAGCGACATCGGTGGCAACGAGTACACTGCTCTTTCCAGTTCGGAACATCAAAAGCGCCTGCTTGCGCTGATTCTGAGACTTGTTACCGTGAATCGTTGAGCAACGAACTTGCCCACGCTCAAGTGACCGGGCAAGCTTGTCCGCACCGCGCTTCGTTCGTGTGAATACGATGGCACGTACGACTTCTTCATGATTCAATAGATGCAGCATGAGTGCAGGTTTTTGTGATCGTTGCACGAAATACAAGGACTGATCGATCTTGGGAGCTGCAGACGCCACGGGATCAACCGCAATCCTGGTGGGATTAGCCAGCAACGAGTTTGCCAGTCTTTCGATTTCCCGAGGCATCGTTGCGGAGAAGAGCAACGTCTGTCTATCCGCGGGCACTTTGGATGCGATCTTGCGGATCGGGTCGATGAATCCCATATCGAGCATACGATCTGCTTCATCGAGGATGAGGACTTCGATAGCGGTCAGATCTACAAACCCCTGCTGCATCAAGTCCATGAGCCGACCAGGTGTTGCGACGATGATGTCGACGCCTTTCCGGAGTGCCTTGACTTGGTGGAACTGATTTACTCCCCCGAAGATCGCGGCTTGGCGTAATCCTGTAAACCTGCCGTACTTTGCAAA
Source organism: Phycisphaeraceae bacterium (assembly GCA_009827205.1). GTDB lineage: Bacteria > Planctomycetota > Phycisphaerae > Phycisphaerales > UBA1924. The sequence goes on from WUAK01000110.1 coordinate 2,927, forward strand.
GCTCTCTTGGATTTGCGAAGCGAGTTCGCGGGTGGGCGAAAGAACCAATGCACGAGGCTTGTGTGAACCGGGTGAACTCTTGTCTTGATCTTTCGAAATCAGCCTGCTCAGTGTTGGTATTGCGAACGCCGCTGACTTGCCTGTTCCGGTCTGTGCACTTCCTAGAACATCCCCGCCCCGTAATGCCGGCGGAATCGACTTCGCCTGAATAGGCGTAGGCGTGTCATAGCCGAGTTCGGAGAGTGCACGCCGAACTGGCTTTGGAAGATCGATCGAATCAAATGTCTGCAACAAGATGCTCCATCGCCCGCACACATCCTTCGTGTGCTGACAGTTTCGTTCGGGCAATTCTCGCCCAATACGATTGGAACAAGAGGGCCGGCCGGTGAAGCGCCCGCGGACAGGGGATGCGGACGCTGCCGACAGATTCCCGGACCAACAAAGCAGTTCTGCTCAGTTCGATTCCCACAGGGCTACCGGCTTTGTGAGCAAGTGTAGGCCGCTTTTCTGGATGTCGATGCCCGCTCCAATGCCACATGGGGGTTGGTCAGTCATACATCTTGGTGAATGCGTGTCGTGACGGCCCTTGAGTTCACGGATGTCCTGTGATGACTTTCAACACAGGAGATCGAGATGCTCAGTAAAGCTGCCACGCTCACGCTTGCACTTACAGCACAGGTGACCGTGGCCCAGACAACAGTCCCCTACACATCACCCGGCTGGCAGGACTTTGGCACGACCAACATCACCGGACTATCCGGCAACTTTCTTCCTGGCTGGACCTCATTGACGGCGACTCCGGATCTCGGGGATGACGTCTTTTTCATTCCGACAGAGAGCCTATCTGGCGTACCTGGAGACGCCGCCCTCTGGATGCTCAACTACGACCCGGGGTCTATCGGTGGTGTCTCAAATGAGAGTGTCGGACTTTCACTCAATGGCTTTACACCCGGTGAGACCTATGAGCTGAGCTTCTGGGCGACGATCGTTACCAACTCTTTCGCGGGGTGGGCCGGCAACAACGATTCGCTCACGGTAGATATTGTCGGCGCAGATATCTCTACGTTTGCGACTACGCCGCTCTTCGATCCTGCAGACGCGGACGGTATGAACCCGTGGACACCGTTTACGATCACCTTCGAGGCTGTGAGCTCAACAGTCGATTTCAACTTCGGTGCGACACCGATCGGGCTCGATCCAGCCGGAACAGCAACGCGATTCGGCATTGACGGTTTTCGGGCTCAACTCGTACCTTCGCCTTCGTGCAGCGCGCTGCTGGCGGTGAGTGGGATCTTCGCCACACGCAGAAGGCGATAGCCGACCGCCCCGTGGGGGGTGGCCTTCCGTCGCCCAACTCCATTGTTTGTAGAACCCACACACACCGGGCGGCGGAACGCTGCCCCCTCGGGGAACCGGTTACTCAGCGAGCGCGTCGCGGAGCCTGTCGATATTCGCGTTCATGATTCCGATGTAGTCGGGTGAAGCGATCGCAGCGCCCGTGACGGGCAACTCCGCAGGGCTGAAAGTCACGTTCTTGAACGGGTACTCGATTTCGGGATCGATCGACGGCTCGGATTCCCAGAGCAGCACAACGGCGCCTTCAAAGTCACCTATCCCCTCGTTGATCTCGGCGATCGCCTCATCGGTCAGTCCCTCATCCGGATCGAGGTCGAGGTCGGTGATCTCCCAGCCGTAGCGGGACTCGAGATAGTTGTACGCCGGGTGTGAGGCGAGCAGCTTCACTCCTTCAAGGCTTGGTGTGATCTCATCGGTGAATCGTGTGTGCAGCGACTCGAGATCCGAGACAATCCCAGGCAGGTTGGCTTCGAATGTGTCCGCCTTCTCAGGCCAAGCCCGGGCCATCGCGTCGGCGATGGCGAGCGACTGATCAATCGCGTTCTTCGGATCGACCCACGTGTGTCCGTCGGTGCCCTCGTGTGAGTGCTCCCCACCCGGTCCGTGGCTGTGCGTGATGCCGAGGTCGTACTTCACGAAACGGTCCTTGAAGCTCTCGGCGGTGTCCACCATCCGGCTCTTGGGCAGCGATGCCCGGGCCACCCATTTCTCGAACTTGGCTCCGTTGACCACGACGAGTTTCGCACTCATGTAGCTCGCGAGTACCTCCCGGCTCGGATCCCAGAAGATCGGATCCTCGTCTTCGGGAACCAGGCACTCGACGGGGACCTCGCCGCCTGCGATGCGACGGGCGAAGTAGGTCGTTGGGTAGAACGTGGTCCGCACGACATCTTCTAGGTCCGCCTGGCTCACTACCGGGGTCGCGGCGTCTTCACTGCCGCAGCCGGTAAGCGGAAAGACGAGGAATGCTGAAAGGAGTGTGCCTGCCATGAGTGCTTTCATCATCAACCTCACATCGTGTAAATTGAGTCTTTCAAAATAATAAGAGTCGTGTACGCCCCGGATAGCCCAACTGCTACACCGATCGCCAGCGAGATCACCAACTGCATAGTGACCAGCAGAGCGAGATAGCTTCTGGATGCACCGATCCTTGCGAGCGTCTCGAGCTCTGTCGCGCGGAGCCTCGTTGCAAGTAATGAGACCAGCGAAACGAGCAGTACGGTCACCACACCCATCAATAGAATCAGCCAGTCAAACACCACCTTGACCCGGAACACGACATCGAAGAGTTCGCCTACAAGTTTACCTGGGTCAACCGCCTGGAAATCGCCCTGGTTGTTGATCCGTGCCTTGATGATGGTGTGGGCTTTCATGTCATCTGGGAAAACCATGACGCCTGTGATTGGCAGTAGCTCGGGATCGCCGTGTGCGTGGAACGAGTAGATGTTCTCATCGGTGATCTCGTTAAACTCGGCCATCGACGGGCTCACCGCGACATGATCTGCGGTGCGTGCCATCACGAGTGATTCGTCAATCTCGGTCGATTCCATATGGCCGTGGTAGTCGCCTGTCAGCACCCACGAGGTCTCAATCCCCGTAAAGACCGCGTGGTCATCAGCGGAAGAGGTCTGTTCGAGCACCCCCACGACTCTCAACTTGAGAGGTGGAGGCACTGACAAGTCGTACAACTCACGCTGATCGCTGAAGATCGTGTCGCCTACCCCGATACCCAATTCAGCCGCGACGGAAGCACCGAGAACTGCATCGCCAAGAAGCAGCGGGAAGCTGCCAGCAGCAGGTCGCAAACCTCTCAAGGTGAAGTAGTCGACCCCGACCGCAACGATTGGCTTGTCCCTGGCAGTGAACCGAAGATGAACCGGGACCGCTATGACATTCGGATCCTGAGCGATCTCGGTGAAGAGCGACATTTTGACCGGCTCGACCGGCTGTTCTTTGAAGTAAAGGGCCGCGAATGCGAGATCGAATCTGCTCCCTTTGGCTCCGACGACTAGCGGGATGGATTCGGCTCTGCTGTTGAGTTGACGCTGGTAATGCGAGAGCACAAGGTTCGCAGCAACAGGCAGGCCCACCGTGGCCGCGATGCAGACCGCGACAACGAGCGTCTGCGCGCGATGCCGAAGGGCATAGAGCAATCCGAGTCGGAGTGCACCCGTCATGTCGACACCCCGAGCAGTTGGTTCATGTCTACAACTTTGTCAAATCGATCAAGCAGCGTGTGATCGTGCGTTGCCATCACGACCGCGGCACCGCTAGCGCTTCCTGCTGAGAGCAACAGGTCGATTGTCCGAGCGCTGCGTTCGGGGTCTAGGTTTCCGGTGGGCTCGTCACAAAGAAGAACCTTTGGGCTCGTCACGAGCGCCCGACATATCGCGACCCGCTGGCGTTCGCCCTGTGAGAGCCTGTTGGGGCGCCTTTTGAGAAGATGAGCGATTTCGAGAGTCTCTGCGAGTTCCTGTGCTCGTTTCTTGAGATCACCCACGCTCGTTGAATCGATAAAAGTGGTCAGCAGGATATTTTCGTACGCCGTGAGGTACTCGACGAGCGCGAGATTCTGGAAAACGAGACCGATTTCTTTGAGACGAACCGAGCGCCTCGCTTCGGCGTCGAGTGCGTGCATGGCGTGCCCCGCCACGGTGAGTTGCCCCGCTGCGGGTGCGTGGATCCCAGAGATGAGATCGAGCATCGTCGACTTGCCGGAACCGCTCGGCCCGATGCACGCGACGACCGAGCCTGCATCAATGTCGAGTTCGTCAATCCTCAGCCTGAAGGGGGCCCCTTCCTGAGCCAGGTTCGCATGCGTGAACTCGATCTGTCTCAGGCTGATCGCGTGATCACTCAAAACGTCGACCCCGCTGGCAGATCAACCGGATCGGGGTTCAGGTGCTTCGATGAGAGCACTTCGCTGCCCACGATGCGCCACTTTCCCTCGTCCTCGGCGATCGTGTAGTTGGCGTGATACACAGTCTCGCGCGGGTGCGAATGCCCCCAGTGATAGACCGTGCCCTCGACAATCCAGTGTGCCTCTACGAGGAAAGATGGGTCATCGGCATCCACGTCGAGCACCTTCGACTCGTCGATCACCACCTTCGTGATTCTACCGACCGCGCCGCCCTGCTCCGCCTGAACGAGTCCCCGCTGGATCGATGTGTAGAGCTCTTCGAGCATGTCACCTGCCACGCTGCGAGACAGAGCGTCGTAGATGTCGCTCTCGGCGGAGTAGTCAAACGCGCGATACACATTTGTGTGCAGAGGCTTGAAGACCGAGAGCAGAGCATCGTCATCGACCTCAGGCTCACCGAAGGGAAGGATCGCTCCGGTTCGAGCGACGTATGCCATGATCATCAGCGGGATGCCGAGAATGACGACAATCCTGATGCCCCGCTTCTTGACCAGCGCAAGTGAGAACACAACCCACCCGAGCAAGAGAGCGACCGAGATTAGTGGGATGCCTGGGGTGGCGAAGTCGATCGGTTCGGGTACAGCCTCGAGCCTGTCATCGATAGTCGCATGTGAGGGGCGCCACTCCACAACTGGATCGGACTCACTGAAGATGATCTGCTCGACGATGCCTTCTGCTTTGAGCAGTGCGAGGATGATCATCTTGGGAAGATTGCCGTCCGGTCCGGGCTGCTCTGTAGACATGGTGTCTTCGGGGTAGGCACTCCATTCCATCGTGAGCATTTCGGGCGCTGATTTGAACGGGTAACTTACGACGATGTTGAAGCGGGTGAGGGCGCGCAGCCCGGTTTTCGGGAAGAGCTTTAGGTTTTCGCGATCGAGGCGGATGAGTTCGTACTCCTCGATAATCCCCCGGACTTCGACGCCGTCGATGGTGACCTCGTTCTCATCGAGGAAGAACTGCTCGATCCTCTCGCGGATGGCGGCCTCCTCGGCCGGATCCACCGCGTCTGGGAACTCACGGGTAGTGGGCATAACCGCATCGACATAGTTGAGGTTCATCGCGACGTTGAACCGTACATCCGTATCCGTGATAGAGATCCGAACCTCTGCATGGGGACCATCCTGCGGGTCCGCAGCAGCGAGACCTGCGATGAGGGCAAGGATCAGGGACAAAATGGCGAGGAGGGGTCTTCCCGGCACGGCAGCTCCAATCAGGCGAAATCGTCCCCACAGGGGCTGTGATGCTAGCATCCCTGAGATTATCAGCCGGTATACAGCCGGGAGCCAACCGCGCCGCAGGGGGCCGCGGCGTCCATATCAGACAGGAGCATCACCTTGAAGCGTATTCGCCCAACC
>WUAK01000012.1 GCA_009827205.1 Phycisphaeraceae bacterium
CGCACCATCGCCTCTTCTGTGTCAAAGAGAAACTGCGCCAGCGCCTTGCACGTCTCGGTCTTGCCCACGCCCGTGGGCCCGAGGAACAGGAAACTGCCGATGGGCCGGTCGGGATCACCGAGCCCGGCCCTGCTGCGCCGCACAGCGTCGGCGACCGCGCGCAGCGGCTCATCCTGCCCCACCACGCGCTCGCGCAGGTGATCCTCCATCCGGACCAGCTTCTCTCGCTCAGATTCAACAAGCCGCGAGACAGGGATCCCCGTCCACCGCGACACGATGTCCGCGATCTGCTCCGCGTCCACTTCTTCCTTGACTAGCGCATCACCCGACGCCGACCGCTCGTCGAGCCTGGCTTCCGCCTGGGCGAGCTGCGCCTCAAGTTCACGCATCTCGCCGTATTGCACGCGTGCCGCCGTCTCGAGGTCGCCGCGCCGCTGTGCCTGTTCCAGTTCGACACGTTTGGCATCGATCTGCTCCTTTACGCTCTTGACCGCGTCGAGGTCCTTCTTCTCGACGTCCCACTTCGCGGTGATAGCCGCGTTCTCTTCGTTGAGTTCTGTCAGCTCGCGCTCGATCCGGTCGAGCTCTTTCTTGTTCGCCTCGCTGATGTCCTTCTCGCCCTCCTCGATCCGGAGCGCCTCGCGTTCCATCTCGAGCTGCATGATCTTCCGGCGGATCTCGTCCATCGCTGTCGGCATCGAATCGTTCTCGATCCGAAGCCTGCTCGAGGCCTCGTCCACAAGGTCGATCGCCTTGTCGGGAAGGAACCTGTCAGCGATATATCGGTTCGAGAGCTGCGCCGCAGCGAGGATCGCGCTGTCCTGAATACGCACCCCGTGGTGCGCCTCATACCTTTCTTTCAATCCTCGCAGAATCGCAACAGTTTCTTCAACCGTTGGCTGGTCCACGTACACCTGCTGGAAGCGCCGCTCAAACGCCGCGTCCTTCTCGATGTGCTTCCTGTATTCGTCGAGAGTCGTCGCACCGATGCACCGCAGCTCGCCTCTTGCAAGCGCAGGCTTCAGCAAGTTCCCCGCGCTCACCGCGCCCTCAGCCGCGCCCGCTCCGATGATCGTGTGCAGTTCATCGATAAACAGGATCACCTGGCCCGCTGACGCCTCAACCTCGCGGAGCACAGCCTTGAGCCGCTCTTCGAACTCGCCCCGGAACTTCGCGCCCGCAAGCAGCTGGCCGACATCAAGCGCGATGATCCGCTTGTCCTTCATCCCATCAGGGCAATCGCCATTAACGATCCGAAGCGCAAGCCCCTCGGCGATCGCAGTCTTGCCGACACCGGGCTCGCCAATCAGAACCGGGTTGTTCTTCGTTCGGCGCGAGAGCACCTGCATGCACCGACGGATCTCGTCATCCCTGCCGATCACCGGGTCCAGCTTGCCCTGCTGGGCGCGCTCGGTCAGATCGATGCCATACTTCTTCAGCGCCTCGAAACTCCCCTCGGCGCTCTGGTCGTTGATGTTTGTGACACCCGACGCCTCGCGGATCTGCTTCACCGCATCGCGCAGCACCTTCGGCGTCGCAGCGTTCAGATCCAGCACTTCCTGCGCAGGCCCCTTCACTTCAGCGAGCGCGAGAAGCAGATGCTCGCCAGTGATGTACGAGTCGCTCATCTCCTTGCTGATCGCATCGGCCTTGCCCAGGATCTCCATGATCGCCCGGCCGCCCGAGCCCGCCCCGCTGCTCGTGGTCGGCAGCCGGGAGATCTCGCTCTCGGTGATCTTCTCGATCTGGTCCGCGCTCACCCCCGCACGCTCAAGGATCGAGCGAGACGTTCCTGTCTTGTCCTCAAGCAGCGCACTGAGCACGTGCAGCCCCATCACCTCCGGGTGCTGACCAGTCAGCGCCTTCTGCTGTGCCGAGGCGAGAGCCTGCTGCGCGAGCGTTGTCATCCGGTCTGGTGTCACGTCGTACCTCCGATCCGGTCCCGCCCACCTCGGAGCAAGACCGCCCTCAGAGATGCAACACGCGCGCCGAACCCCGAATCGCCCCCAGAAGCCTCAGAACCCGCTTCGCAACTGCACAGACCAGCGCGCAGCCACAGATCGCTGCCAGATCGACAGCAATTGTCGGTTGTGGTTATCGGTCGTTAGTAGCCATCGCTACCCGGATCAGGCAGTGATGTCGAGGTTCTGCCCGGGCTCAGTCACAGCCGCCACGGGACTCACGGCCCCCCGGCTGTACTTGCCCACCTCCGCAGCGTCCTTGATCATCTGCACCGCAGCCGCCCCCTCGCTCTCCATCGCGTCGAGGACCTTCCGGGCGATCAAGTAATCGCCGCGTGCGCCTGTGTCAGAAACCAGTCCAGAGAGCGTCATACCCACCACGATCGGTCGATAAACACCGGACGTTGAAGGGGTTGGAAAAAGACCGCGAGCCGGGGACTCGGCTCAACCGGTGCGGCCAGGGATGCCCAAACCCTACTCGTAGGTGGGTGCCGCTCGTCCGGTGCCCGGCCTTCCACTCGTAGGAGGCTTGGCCTTCGACCGGCCGCATTCAACGGCTCCCGTAGGGTCGGAAAGGTTTGGACATGTACGCCTGACATGCTCCCGGCTGAGCCAAAGCCCCGGCTCAACCACTCGCTCCGACGCGAACAGAACTCACTTCGCCCGCTCCCCATTCCGGATGCAACGGGCTCTCTCTCTCATCTCGGTCGAGCATACAACCAGCCCTTGAGAATCCAACTTCACTCGACAGGATTCACCCCAACTTGTTCGATTCACAACGTCCGGTTTGACGCCGACCACCCAATCGGGTACAAACAACCAAACATCGGCCCCGGACCCAGGTGGGAATGGGCCCTGGCCGAGCCGAAAGCCGAGACCAAGCACGATCCGCCCCAAGGATGATCAGGGCCGTGCCTCGGCATTGAAACAGGACCAACCCAGTCCTCCCGATGTGGAGTCAGCCGCAGCCAGGCGCGTGCACGCACGCTATGCTGCGCTAAGGAACCGGCGGCCAAAGCCGCGCAGCAGGAGTCACACATATGTTCACCACCAACAAGCGCGCCCGCCAGACCATCGCACTCGCCGTCGCCACCGCCGGCGCAGCAGCCCTCCTCACAGGCTGCTCCAGCGAACGCAACCGACTCGCCGAGTTCCGCAGCGACCCGACGCCCGATCTTGTCACCATGAACGAGCGCCCCGACGACGCCAAGAACCTCAACGCGCTCATCAAAGACGAATCGAAGCGCATGCTCTACCGCGACTGGCGCTACGCCTGGTACTTGGACCGCCCGACGAGGCTGACACCAGAGCCCAGCGCCTGGTAAACCTGTAGCAAATTACAGCACAATCAAAACCGGAGGCAAAAGCCCCCGGCTTTTTCGTTTGGTCGCAACGCGCTGCACATCTTAAAAGGATGCCGTCTCTGCTGTCACTGTGTCTGTTGTGAAGGGCAATCGCCTCGTAGAAACTGAATCCGGCCGTCTTGAACACCGGGCAGCTGCAAACAACTCAGATGAGAAACTAACCGGTGACCCAGTCTGCAATCATGTCCGGAACAGGCTCTAACATCGGCTCGCCGTCTACGCCGTAGCTGTCCATCATCCCGGTCTCAGATCTCTGAAAGAGATGGTTCAACCCCTGAAGAAGCGTGGACGAGTTGCGCGAGCCACCCACCTGATCGAATATCTCTCTTTCCTCCACAGCGTCAACGTGGCGGTCCTTGTCGCCCCAGATCGCAAGCACAGGAATGCTCACCGCAGCAAGCTCAACTAAAGGACGGCTGAGCAGCAGCTCACGAACTTCCCACTCAAGAGCGTCGGAAACCGCGAAATCAACGAAGTCGTCAACACCATCAAAATCAGGCCGAAAGTCGGCATCAGTCGCACCAGCCACACTTGCCATTATCTCTGCTTCCACCGCGGTGCGTCTTTCGTTCGCATCATCGATATGCGCAATAGCCTCGAACAAGCTGCGAGAGTGCGCAAGATACACCTCTCGTTCGTCACCGGCGAATCCCATTTCGTCGGCGGCCATCTCCCTCATCCGCATCATGAATTCCATTCCGGGCCTGATCGCGGCTCCCAACAGAACCACGCTCGTCACCGATCTCATGCGCCTTGCGAGACGCAGCCCAAACAACGCACCCTGAGAATGACCAACGACACCCACCCTTGCACAGCCAGATTCGCGAACCAGCCAATCAACCTGTGCGGCAGCATCAGACAGAACCACGTCTGAACCCGCAGCGAGATAGTCTCCTTGCGACCCACCCACCCCACGATCATCAAAGCGCGCAACAGCAATCCCTTTGCTGAATAGTTTGTGTGCGAGGTGTTGAAACGGCTTGACACCCGCGATCGTCTCGTCTCGATCTTGCGGCCCGGATCCCGGAAGCAGCAGAACCGCCGCCCGCGCATTGCCAGGATCTTCATACGTCCCAGACAGAGTGATCCCGTCCGTCGGGGATTGGATCGCAATATCTCGGCTTCGCATCTGCACTCCCGGCCGGGTTACACCCGGTCAGCATCAACGCCCAACGAGCGCACAAGCCCATCGAAGTGATCGATCCCGTAGAAATCGATCACGAGCCGGCCCTTCGTGCCCGCCTTGTTCGTCTTGATGCTCACCTTCGTGCCGAGGTGGTCGCCGAGCTTCTTCTCCAGATCCGCGTGGACCGCAGACCTTCTGGCGGGCTCGGCAGTTTTTGAAGCGTCTTGGGGCTTGCCGAGTTTCTTCGCCTCGGCCTCCATCTGCCTGACCGACCATTCTTCACGAGCCGCCTTGGCCGCGATCTTGATTCTCTGATTTCCTTCTTGAACTGAAAGAAGTGCCTTGCCGTGACCCTGACCCAGTTCCCCCGCCGCGATGAGTGTGCGGATCTCGTCTTCGAGATCGCAGAGCCTGATGAGGTTTGCCACGCTCGAGCGGTCCATGCCGAGGCGGTCAGCGATCTCGCCGTGGGTCATCTCAAAGCGTGTCGCCAGCTCCGCCAGCGCCTCGGCTCGCTCAACCGGGTTCAGGTCCTCGCGATGGATGTTCTCGATGAGCGCCAGCTGCGCTGAGCTCTTGTCTGTCTCCTCGCGAACGATCGCTGGGATGTGTGTCAGCCCCGCGATCTTGGCCGCCCTCCACCGCCGCTCGCCGGCGATGAGCTCGTACCGCCCTCCCGTGGATCCCCCACTGCTGGCGGGCCTGACCACGACGGGCTGCATCAGGCCGTCGGCCTTGATTGACGCCGCCAGACTCTGAAGCGAGCCCTGCTCGAACGACTTTCTTGGTTGGTTTCTGTTTGGTATTATACCAGACACCGCCAACATGGTCGCGGGGCCCTCTGTCGGCGCAGCTTCCTGTGTGGGCGCCGACTGAGGCATCGGGGCAGCAGGCTGGCTCTCAGCTGTCTGCGGATCCGCCTGGGCCTGCTCCACCTGGACAGGGCCCCCGATCATGCCGCTGAGACCCTTGCCGAGCCTTCTTCTCTTCGCCTTGCCACTCGTCGCGTCGGTGCTCATCCGTCGGCCTCCTTGCCAATGATTCCTGGCTCCCCTAGCTTACGCCAGCCGTCGTTCCACCGACAAGCCCATCTGGGATCAGCCAAGGACAGGCCCACTCATGAGCGCACAATCCAATCACAAAGCACCCGAGATCATCGCCCGCGGCGTGCTGACACGAGGCTCCTCGGTCCTCGTGTGCAGAAATCTCGCCAAGGGCTACATGTATCTTCCGGGCGGCCACGTCGAGCCGGGCGAGACGTCTGCCGAAGCGGTGGCCCGCGAATTCGAGGAAGAGACCGGCCTGGCCATCAAAGTCGGAGAATGCCAGGCCGTCGCCGAGGTCCTCTTCGGGCAGGGGGGGCACGAGATCAACCTGGTGTTCCACGTGGAACACCCCGGCGAGCTCGGTGAATCAGTCGAGAGCAAAGAAGACGACATCGGCTTCGAATGGCTCGAGCACGCCGCGATCGTGGATGCCGACCTGAGGCCGAGATCTATCAAAGCCTGGCTCGTCGGCGGAGGAGATCCATCAGCCCAGGGCATCGAATTCATCAGCGATCGCCAGGACGACTGAGGGCCTGCTACCGAGAATCTCGCTGATTCCCCGGCATTTTTGCACTTTTTTGCGGACTTGACCCAACCCGCTCCCCCCGCCACCCGATGGACGCGGCGTGACGGAGTTTCAGCACGACAAGATGACACCCAAGAAGCTCGAAGGGCTGGTCGAATCGCTAGCCGCCCGAGTCGCTCAGCTCGATACCGAGCTCGAGACGATGCGCGCCCGCTCGAATACCGACCTCGCCGCGGCCCTGCTGGCCCACGAGGTGTGCAACATCCTGACGCCCGGCAAGGCTGTCGCGCAGATGGCGCTCGCCAAGCCGGAGGATCCCGAGCTGGCCACGCGGGCCCTCGAAAGGATCATTGTGGGAATCGACCGAACAACAGAGATCGCAGAGGCCGTGATCGAGATGACCGAGGGTCAGCCGATCGCCAAGCAGCACACGACCGACATCCTGGATGCCGCCCGTGAGGCTGTTCGCTCTCTCGGGACCGAGTCGTCCCACCACGACATCACGATCGAGCTGAAGATCGAGACCGGCCTGTGTGCCTCGATCTCGAACGTCTCGCTCGTGCAGGTGTTCGTAAATCTGCTCACAAACGCTGCAAAGGCGATCGAATCGTCGAAATCGCCCGCTGGCCGGATCCGGATCGAGGCCGAGTCGTCGTCGTGTTCCACGTGGAACACCGGGGCGATCCGTCTCGCTGTGATCGACGACGGCCCCGGAATTGATCCATCGCTCCGCGATCGTCTCTTTGAGCCGTTCGTCCGCACGCCGGATTCCCGCCGCCAGGGCGGCAGGGGGCTTGGGCTGGCGATATGCCGCCAGTTGGTCGAATCGGTGGGGGGCAAACTTGAGGTCTCGTCCTCGCCCGGGCACGGTGCGTGCTTCTCGATGATCCTGCCGGCGAGCCCCGCGGCTGCCGAGGCGGCCTGACCCCCCTGCTTATTTGCCATGAGGAAGAACGACGACGTCGGCGGGGTCAACCCTCATGCCGACCTGGGTCGTTGATCGGCTCAGGTGCTCGGCGGTCGGGTTGAGTTCGCTGACCGAGAGCACTTGGCCCATGGTCTGCTCACCGAGCCTGATCTGGTGCTGGGCGATCTCGCCGAGGTAGACCGACTCAAGCCTCTTGCCGGGCAACGAGTCGGGTGAGCCCGGCTCGACGAGTTTGACCGACTCGGGCCGGATCGAGCATGTGACCCGCTGGCCTGCTGAGAAGGATGACCCACCATCACGGAGCGAGGCGAGAAACTTCCCTGCTGGAGTTTCGAGCGAGAGCCGATCCGAGCTGTCCTTGCCGAGCACTTTCGCCTCGACGAAGTTGGTTTCGCCCAGGAACCCTGCGACGAATTGGCTGGCTGGGTGGCGGTAGAGATCCTGAGGCGTGCCGACCTGCTGGATCACGCCCTTCTTCATAATGGCGATCCGGTCCGCCATCGAGAGCGCCTCTTTCTGGTCGTGTGTGACATAAACCGTTGTCAGACCAGCACTTTTGCAGATCTTTCTAATTTCACTTCTTAGATCCGTTCTGAGTTTTGCATCAAGATTCGAGAGCGGCTCGTCGAGGAGCAGCACGTCGGGCCTGATGACGAGCGCGCGGGCGAGAGCGACTCGCTGCTGCTGACCGCCCGAGAGCTGGTTGGGTTTCCGCTTGGCGTACTCGAGCATCTGGACTGCCTCGAGGGCTTCTTTGACAGCTCGGTTCTTGGCAGCCGCGGGTGTCTTGCGGACGTTGAGACCAAACGCCACGTTTTGCTCAACGGTCATGTGGGGCCAGAGGGCGTAGCTCTGGAAGACCATGCCCGTGTTCCGCTTGTTAGGGGGGGTGTTGGTGACTTCTTTGTTGTTGAAGGCGATTTTGCCAGAGGTCGGCTCGATGAAGCCGGCGATCATCCGGAGAAGGGTCGTTTTGCCGCAGCCCGAAGGGCCCAGCAGGAAGAAGAGTTCGCCCGGCTCGATGACCGCGGAAACGTGGTCCACGGCGGTGGCCTTGGAGGAGCCCTTGCCGAAGGTCTTGGTGACGGCTGCAAGATCGATTCGCGTGCTCATGGTTCGAGAAGGGTAGCGGGGCCGGCTGTCGGGTGTACGGAGTTGGGGTGATGGGGTTGATGCGGCGAGAAGATCCGCGGACGATGCTCTTGTGCCAGACGCCCCGACGAGCCCGACGCCAGATGCCTCTGGCTCGCAATCTCTTGATGCGCTGCCCGAACCAAGATCGAAGGGGCCCGTCGATGACGAGTCGGCGGCGAGTTGGACGGAGTTCAAGCCCGGCATCAAACCCGACGAGAGCGGCGGGGGAGCGCTTGCTGGCGATGTCGATGCGCAGCCACTCGAAGCGCTGGAGCCTGAAGACAAGCCGAGGTGGTCGGTCTGGCGATCGTTGACACACCTGTCGGACCCGAAAGAGCGGCGAAGGCTCGCGCGGTTCATGAGGCGCAAGCGAGCGCTGATTGCGTCTGCGATGGTTGTGGTGCTTGGTGTAGTCAGTGTCGGCACGGCGATCGGTGTCTCGCTGGCGCGCACGGCGCCGAGTTGGTGGGTTGATGTCGACAAGGAATCTCAGCGGAATATCGACCTCTCGAATCAGGTCCAGAACGGCACACTCACGCACATCACCGCGGATCGTGGGACGTTGATCGGCGGATCTGTTGAGTGGCCCGTGATGATGACCGACGAAGCCGCCAACGCGTGGCTCAACATCGGTCTGCCCGATTGGTTCAGCAAGATCAGCGGCGGGATGCCCTGGCCCGAGTCTGTCACGCAGATCCAGATCGTTTTCGACAGCGGCACGGTGCGCATCGGTGTTCGCGCGCTGACGGAGACCGGCTCGCGGATCTACAGCTGCGCGATCGTGCCCGAGCTGCGCGACGACGGGTCGCTCTGGATGAAGGCGAAGACTGTTTCGATGGGCAAGCTCACGCTCCCGGCGAGCTGGGTGCTGCGCGGCGCCGACACGTCAGCGGCGAGCTATATCCCCGAGCAGCTGCGCGGGACGGCGCAGGCCGAGGCCTTGTTTGAGAAGTTGACCGGGCAGTTGCCGCTCTTCGAACTCGCGGAGGTTGATCTGAGCGACGGGCGTGTCGTTCGGCTGACGGATCTCCGCGTGCGTGACGGCACGGTGATCGCGTTGTGTGTGACGCGCAACCAGGCGGAGTAGGGGCTTTAGCGTGCGTATCGAGCTGCGGCCCGTTCAACCCGACGACCTGCCCGTGATCTACGAGTACCAGCTGGACCCAGAAGCGAACCGGATGGCGGTCGCCAACCCGCGAGACCGGGCGGCGTTCGACGAGCATTGGCAAGATGCGCTGAATGATCCGGCGGTCACGGCGCGCGTGATCATCGTTGACGGCGAGCTCGCCGGGAACATCGGGTGTTTCAAGCTCCGCGGGCTCGACTCGGTCGGGTACTGGATCAAGAAAGAGTGGTGGGGGCGCGGGGTCGCGACACGTGCGCTGTCGCTCTTTCTGGATGAAGTACAGGCACGCCCGCTCTATGCCCGTGCTTCGAGCAGCAACATCGCTTCGGTACGCGTGCTCGAGAAGTGCGGCTTTCAGCTGCAGGGTTACGAGTGGGCCGAGGCGACGGAACGGTTCCCGGCCAGCGAGGAGGCGAAGTTCCGACTTTTGTAGGCGACTAATGAAGAAATTAGCTTCTGTCACATTGCGTCCGGTTACAGAGGATGATCTGCCGTTGATCTACGAGCGGCAGATGGACGCGGACTCGGTCCGGATGTCGGGCGTGAACCCGCGCGATCCCGACGAGTTCGAGCGGCACTGGCGGGAGACGCTCGCCGACCCGTCGGTCGTGGCACGGTCGATCATCGCCGACGGCGAGGTCGCGGGGCTTGCACTCTGTTTCCGGGTAAACGAGATGGACACCGTCGGGTACTGGATTGGCAAGGAACACTGGGGTCGTGGGATCGCGACTGCGGCACTTGCGCAACTGGTTGACGAAGTGAAGACGAGACCGCTGCACGCGACGTGCTCCAAGAGCAACGCGGGGTCGGTGCGTGTGCTTGAGAAGTGCGGCTTCGAGTTTCTCGGTTATGAGTGGGCGGAGGCGCGGGGCCGGTACTCTGCGGGCGAACTTGCCAGGTTTCGATTGGGTTGAGTGCTCAGCCGCCGCCCTTTGGTTTGCCGGTGGAGAGGTCTTCGTTGCGGAGGTAGCGGGTCATGTCTCGCATCATGCGCGTGATGCGGGCGCGCTGGTGGGGGGTGCCGCGGGCGCCGACTCGGTTTTCCATCATGTTGGTGAAGCGCGAGACGCCGGCGAGGGAGGGGCCCCTGTTGGGGTCGCGGAAGACGCGTTGGTCGCGCTCGGCCTGTGCGAAGGCTTCTTCCATGATCTGTTCGTCGGACTTGTCGGTGGGCCTGCCGTCGAATTCTTCGGCGAGCCTGGTCATATCGACAATGAGCTGGCGGATGCTGTCTTCCTGCGCTGCCGGGTCGCCTGTGGTGTCGTAGTCCTTTGCGAAGTGGTCCATGAAATCGAGCATGAGCTGTGAGGCGTTCTCTTCGAGTTGGTCGCGGGCTGCGCCGGAGATACCCGCTGCGAAGGCTGCGAGCAGCGTGCCGTCGGACCCGCCCATGCCCTCGACGCGTTTGACGAGTGAGCCCACGAGCCTGACGCGATCTTCGACCGGGAGGTTGTTGAACTCGTTCTGGAAGAGCGTGTAGTTGAATATCTCGTCGAGCGGGTCGTCTTCGTAATCGGGCTGGGGGTATGGGCGGAGCATCATGTACGCGCCGAAGCCCGCGGCGAGGAGCGCGAGCGTGCCAACAACGATCGAGTTGCGTTTGAACTTCTTTGCCCGCTCGGGAGTGTCGGTGCGGGCGGCGACGAAGTCTTTCCAGCACTGCTGAACGGATCGGCGCGATGCGCGTTCTTTCTTGGCCCGCTTCTTCGGTTTGGGGTTGGGCCCGCCCTCTTCGGCAGAGTCATAGACGAGCGGGTCGAACTCGTGTTTGATTGGATCGCGCTCGGTCATGGCAGTGTCGGCCTGTTTGGGGTGATCTGTTCGAGGAAGGCTTCGAACTCTTTCTGTGTGGGGTCGACGTTGACGGCGGCACGCATAGAGGGGAAGTAGAGGGCGTTCCTGCCGTCCTCTGTGCCGTGCCAGCGGTCGGCGTCGACGAGCAGCGGCCAGTCGCGGCTTTCGAGCCCGACGGTGATCGCCTTCTGGATGATCGAGCGGTCGGCTCCGGGGAAGAGCTCGAAGACTTCGGAAGCGAAGATGAGCTTGCCGGCGACGTACTCGTAGCTTGTGCCGAAGACCTCGTTGACGGGGCGGAACCCGGAGGCGCCGTCATCGCTTTCTTTGTCGGAGGGGCACTTCCAGGGATCGTCGACGATCCAGAACGATGTGTCGTCTCCCGGGATCTCGCGGCGCGGCGCAGGGACGTCCATGTAGTCGGCGAGGACGCTGAGGAGCGCGGGGTCGTTCGCGTTGCCGTCGGGGTCGGTCAGGGGCAGGACATCGGGCAGGAGTTCGAAGTCATTGTAGTAGAGCTGAACGCCGACACCGATGCCCTTGAGATTAGCGAGGCACTTGACGTTCTGGGCGCGCTGTCTGGCGCCGCCGAGCGCCGGCAGGAGGATGCCGATGAGCAGTGCGATGATTGAGATGACCGCGAGCAGCTCGATGAGCGTGAACGCGCGCCTCGGCGTGTTGTGTGCAGTGTGCCCCATGACTCCCCTGAGAGCATACCGGCAGCCCACCTATGAGTGGCGGGCTTGCCGGGAGTTCTCTGGTGTGTTCGTACGGGAAGGAAGCCCGGATGTTACGCCTGGGGGCGAATTAGGCAGCGTTTGTCAGCCTGGTGCAGTTGGTAACGACGTTTCCTGTTCGGATCATCTGCCACAACTGGCGTCGCTGGTCTTCAGAAATATCCAGGAACGCGACGCCGAACGTGGTGCCGCGGAAGGCCTGTTTCTTGATCCAGCGGAGTTCGCAGTTGAGCGACAGGACCTCCTCGTCGCTCGAGATGTTGATCATGATCGAGGACATGGGCTTTGAGCCGCTCGGCAGCTTGCCCTTGATGCGCAGCCCTGTGGAGGAAGCATCGACGATCTCGCCCATATTGGAGCGCAGCTCTTGGCACTGGATGCGCCCGGCGTTCCTGCGGTCATCAGCGATTGAGATTTCACTGGGTGTCGGCAACATGGTTCTATCCCCCTACTCGCTGGGGTGACGTTCACAAACAACCGGGGTCGATGCACGCGAATTCCTGTGTGCTCATGACACCGTGGGTTGGTTTGTAAGGGCTGGGTGCTTATCGGGGCACAGGTGTGTGGTTTGTAACGGCTGGGCATGCGCGCGGAGTCGGTTGGTCGCCGGATCGGGTGGGTGGCAGGGGGGTTCTGGCGCAGCTTGTGGTTGCGGGCGCGTTGCGTCCTGAACAACCGGAGAAAGGCCTAGACATGAGAACGACCATTGCCGCTGCTGCGTCTGTTGTGTTCACCGCGGGGCTCGCTTGTGCCGAACCAGTCTCTGATTATCTGACGATCGAGCGGCTCGCAACGGTTGAGAACATGGGCCGCATGTCGGTCAACTCGGTGACGGGTGAAGTCGCCTTCGGGACGACCGGGCCCGGCGCGGGCAGCTCGCAGCAGATCAGGGTCATGCAGCCCGACGGGACGGTCAGCGCGTTCGGCGCTGCGGTCCCGGACCCGGATGCGGTCGCGTGGGACATCGACGGCATATTCGGGCCTGCCGGCTCGGTGCTCGTTGGAAGCAACCAGGGGCTGTACTCGGTCAGCCCGACGGGGAACACGAACAGATTTGCGTTGACGGGCCCGGACCTGAACAACCCCGAAGACATCGTCCTCGGCAGTGACGGCGCGCTCTACTTCGCCGACTACGGCTTGAGTCGGATCCAGCGGCTCAGCATGCACGGCTCGTACTCGACGCTTGCTGTGACAAGCAATAGCGCGACCCGTGTTGTGATCGACGACAACGGCAGGGTCAGCGGGCTCGACGCGAGCGGGTCGCTTACGTCCGCGACGCTCTCGCAGACTCAGGGCGCCAACCTGACCGAACTCGCGTTCGGCAACGGCACGCTCGAGTGGGAACGCGGCGCGTACGCCATCGACAGTGATCTTGGAGCACTCATCAGGCTGTATAACGACGGCAGCTCGCTCGTGCTCGCAACCGGGCTCTTTGACGGGGTCGACCAGAGCGCACCCGGCTGGTCCGATGCGCACATCGGGTTCGCGCCCACGGGGGAGATGTACCTGGGCGTACCAGCGACGGGCGCGGTGTATTCGCTCGTGCCCGCTCCGGGTGCGGTTGTGATCGCGGGGCTTGGCGGGCTGCTTGCACTGCCTCGCAGGCGATAAGCCAATCAGCGAACATTCCGTCTCGCACAATCGAATAAGCTCTTGGTTTGAACGACGAAGGGCTCATCCAGCTGATTCTTGAAGACCGGGACATGCGGTGTCCGAGGTGCAATTACAACCTCCGGGGCGTGCAGAGCATGTATTGCCCCGAGTGTGGGTCGCTGCTGGCGATCAATCGGCAGGCGGTGTGCCTTGCGCATGATGTGGACTACAGGCATACCTCTTCGCAGGAGGGGCTCTTTCGACTCTCGATCGTGGGGCTCGGGCTTGCGGCGGTGGTGTTCCTTGTGTTGTCGGCATCGAACGCGACGGGCGGCCCGGGGTTCAACTGGATGTCGATGGTGCTGGCCTCGGGCCTGGTTGTGCACCCGGTGCTCATCGTGCTCGCGTTTGTGTACAAGCTGAGGCTGCTCCGCCAGAGCAAGATCCGCTGGCAGTTCGTCGCGGCTGCGTGCTGGTGGTGGTTGATCGTGCCGTGCGCTTCGGTGGTTGTGATGATGTTGTGGTCGATCGGGGCTGGTCTGTAATGAGTCAAACCGCGCCCAAACCAATGGGTTTGTCACGCGTATAGAGCTTTTGGCATGGAAGACCGATCGGCACTCATCTCGTTTCTGGCGGAGCGCGATGCGCCGTGCCCGGGGTGCATGAAAAACCTGCGGGGTCAGGAAGATGATGTTTGCCCCAGCTGCAACAAGCGACTCTTTCTTGGTGAGGTCAGGGCGCTGCACGATGTGTTCGGTGATGCCAAGTCTGAACCGATGCAAAGGCCGGCACAGAGCCATGCCGAGCGTGTCGTTGAGTACTTGGCCGAGAACAATGCTCCATGCCCGGGGTGCATGCGAAATCTTCGGGGGCAGACTTGGCCCGAGTGCCCGGCGTGCCATAAGAAACTGTATTTCGGAGAACTCCGATCGCTTCATCTCGCGTTCGGCGACTCGAAAACGATTCCTATGCCCCCGCCCGGCTCTCCGGAAGCCGAGCGACTCGATCTGTATCTCGAGAAGTTTGAAGTTGATTGCCCGGGCTGTGGCTACAAGTTGAAGGGGTTGAAGGGCGAACAGTGCCCTGAGTGCGGTCGTTCGCTCACGGTGGCAGAGTTCTTGGTGCCAGAACCAAAGGCGACTTCGCGGCTGCTGGTGAACACCGTCACAACCATCTCGGTGATACCGCTGATTCTCGTGAGTCTGATGAACGCCCTTTCGCTTGTCTATGCACAATCCGTAAGTGATGTCTGGATGAGCGTGATCTATGGAAGCATGGTTCTTGGCTTGGTCTATCTGTTTGTCGTGCCCGGCCGACGGCTCATGAAAGCAAACCCCGCCTGGATGGTGTTCTTCAACCCGGTCGGGTCGATCATCTCGCTGTTCATGACCGGCTGGGTGTGTGTGCTGATCGCGTGGAGGTTCTTCGGATACTGAGCATGCCTGACGATCCGAGAAAATCTGGTTTATTACTAATTGCTTATCTAGCGGATCACGATGCGCCGTGCCCGGGGTGCTTTCGAAATCTACGAGGCCGGCTTGGCCCAACATGCCCTGCTTGTGGGAAGCGTTTGTATTTGGGTGAGACTCGCGCGCTTCACAATGCGTACGGGGATTCGCGAGCGGCGCCCATGCCGATAGCGGAGAGGGTTACCCCCGACGAGATCCGATCACACCTGGCGAAGCATGATGTGCCTTGTCCGAAGTGCAACTACAGCCTCAAGGGTGTGGAAGGCGAGTTATGTCCCGAGTGTGGGCTTTATCTGCCAGAGAGCGGGCTCTTTGACGCGCCTCGCATTGCGCCTCGCACCAGTCCCGAGGTAAAGGGTGAGCCCATGGTCTTCGTTGCTGTCGTGGTTGTCTTCTTCTTCGTCGTGCTCGCGCTCTCCGCGTGCCTGCGAAGCCTGTTTGGGACCGGTCTTATGGGTACGTTCTAGCGGCTGGCTCGGTGGTTAGTCATGTTGTTGCTTTGTGGTCTCTGTCTATGGTGTAATGCGTGCTCTTGTGAGCGATAAGAAACACAAGCTCCGAAAGTATCTGGAAGCACACGATGCGCCATGCCCGGAGTGTGGGTACAACCTGTGCGGCTTGAAGAGCGACATGTGCCCTGAGTGCGGCTTGTATTTGCCCGATTCGGGCATGGTGCCTTTCGACAATCGAAACAGTCGATCGATATGGGTCGATGTCCGGCGAGCAATCAAGTCGCTTGCCATCATTGTCTTGTGTGTGTTGGCCGTGTTGTTCCTGACGTGTGCGTACACGCTCATCAATCCGAGCGAAGACGGCGGCATTTCGTCGTTCTGGTAATGGGGCGCTGATGCCGGCGGTCAACCAAGTGAACTGATGATTCGGTTGACATGGTCGTCTACGAGCGATCCGCAGGCGATAAATCGACGTATAGACCTGTGTGCAAATAGCCGATAACGGCTGTAGCACGAGGTGAACCATGCTCCCAGCCCCCTCATCGCGGGTTTCGACCGATCTCTCGCCTGAACTTCTCGACCACATGGTCGCGATCAAGGCCAAGGCGATCGAGTACGGGCTCGACTTCTACGAGGTCGTGTTCGAGGTCCTGGATTTCGACACGATGAACCAGATCGCCAGCTACGGCGGGTTCCCGATCCGGTACCCGCACTGGCGGTGGGGGGCCGAGTACGACAGGATGTCCAAGCGCGACGCGTACGGGCTCGGGCGCATCTACGAGATGGTCATCAACAACGACCCTTGCTACGCGTACCTGCAGGAATCAAACGCCGAGATCGATCAGAAGCTCGTGATGGCGCACGTGTACGGCCACGCGGACTTCTTCAAGCACAACTTCTGGTTCAGCAAGACCGACCGGAAGATGATGGACTCGGTCGCCAACCACGCGATGCGCGTGCGTCGGCATATCGACCGACAGGGGCAGGACCGGGTCGAGCGGTTCATCGACGCGTGCCTCTCGATCGAGCACCTGATCGACCCGCACTCGGTGTTCATCGATCGAGACTCAGGGAGTGCCGGGGGCAAGCCCTACGAGCCCGATAGGCTGCCCGCCAAGGACTACATGGACCCGTTCATCAACCCGGCGGATGAGCTCGCAGCGCAGAAAAAGGCGCACGAGGAACGGCAAGAGAAGGCGAGGGGACGCGTGCCACGCGAACCGACGCGGGACGTGCTGGCGTTTCTGTTGCGCCACGCACCGCTCGAGGATTGGCAGTCGGACATCCTGGGGATCATCCGCGACGAGAGCTACTACTTCGCGCCCCAGGCGCAGACGAAGGTGATGAACGAGGGTTGGGCGACGTACTGGCACAGCCATTTGATGACGCACCACTTCGTGGAAGCGAAGGAGATCATCCATTACTGCGACCAGCACGCGGGCGTGATCCACATGCCGCCCGGCGGTTTCAACCCGTACAAGATCGGGCTGGAGCTTTGGAAGGACATCGAGAACCGCTGGGACAAGGGCCAGCACGGCAGCCACTGGGAGTCGCTGGACGACATGGGCGCCAAGAAGGCGTTTGACGACCACAGCATGAACGGCCGACAGAAGATGTTCGAGATCCGCAAGATCTACAACGACGTGAGCTTCATCGACGAGTTCCTGACGCCGGAGTTTGTCGAGAAGCACCGGATGTACCAGACGGGCGTGGACCCGAAGACGGGCGAGACGAAGATCGTCAGCCGGGACTTCGAACGTGTGAAGCAGACGATGCTGTACCGGATGACGAACATGGGCCAGCCCATGATGTACGTCGTGGATGCGAACTACATGAACCGGGGCGAGTTGTTCCTTGCGAACAAGTGGAACGGTCTCGAGGTGGACATCTCCCGCGCGATGGGCGTGCTTCAGAACCTGTGCATGATCTGGGGCAGGCCGGTGCACCTGCAGGCGATCGTGCAGGAGGAGATGTGGCTCTTCACGTGCAAGTCACCCGACGGCAGTGAAGACTCGGTTTCGAAAGAGAAGATTACGGACGAGACGCCCGAGCCGGCGCATGTCGTGATCTGAGCAGGCTATCCCCTATTCCGAATCCGACCGACCATCCCCGACGCCTTGACCTCGACGCCTTTAAGTCGGCTCTCGAGCGCTTCTCTGTTTGGCGCGTAGTCCATCGCGGTTGATTTGTTGGTGGCTTCGGTCTCGACGAGCTCGACGAGCGAATCGGTGAACGAGCGCATGCCGTCTGCTTTGGAGCCGTTGAGGATCGCGGGGAGGTCTTCGTCGTGCCCCTCGCGGATGGCTTCACGGACTGACGGATTCATCAGCAGGACCTCGGTCGCCGGGACGGTCGAGGTCTCGAAGTCTTCGAGCGCGGGCAGGAGGCGCTGGGCGCAGATTGCCCGGAGCGAGTTCGAGAGGCTCATGCGGATGAATTGTCGCTCCTCGGGCGGGAAGAACTCGAGGATCCTGCCGAACGCCTGCATCGTGTCCGCGGTGTGCAGCGTCGCGAAGACGAGGTGGCCCGTCTCGGCGGCCTGGATCGCGGTCATCATCGTCGGCTTGTCGCGCATCTCGCCGATGAAGATGACGTCCGGGTCCTGGCGGACCGCGGATCGCATCGCGTCGGCGAAGTTGTGCACGTCGATGCCCATCTCGCGCTGGGACACGATGGCTTTCTTAGGCGTGAACCGGAACTCAACGGGGTCCTCGATGGTGATGATGTTGACGTCGCGGATCGTGTTGACGTGATCGATCATCGCGGCGAGTGTTGTTGATTTACCCGAGCCCGTCACGCCGCAGATGATGACGAGGCCCTCGGCGGTCGTCTCAACAATCTTGGAGTAGATGGGCGGCAGGTGCAGCGACTCGTACGTCGGGATCTCGGCCTTGACGCGCCTGATCGCGGCGTGGACGTGCCCGCCCGCGAGGAACATGTTCACACGGAACCGGTCGCCCGCGTCGAGGTGTGCCGCGAAGTCGAGC
This sequence comes from Phycisphaeraceae bacterium, assembly GCA_009827205.1. Taxonomy (GTDB): domain Bacteria; phylum Planctomycetota; class Phycisphaerae; order Phycisphaerales; family UBA1924. The sequence goes on from WUAK01000012.1 coordinate 18,244, forward strand.
GCCCCGTTTTCGTTGAATCGCTCGCGCTGCGCATCATCGAGCAGCGGGTCGAGCAGGTGGTCGGCCTCGTCTTCCGTCAGTGGGTCTGTGTTGACCTTCTTGAGGTGCCCGCCCACGCGGTAGATGGGCGGCAAACCCACCTTGATGTGCAGATCGGACGCGTCGAGCTGCGCCATCGCGGCGAGGAGACGTTTGATTGAGTGTGAGCCTTCGATCATGACTGGCCCCCAGTCGCGGAGAACCCGCGTTGGCGCAGTGTACCACACGCCGGGCGTGTCTCTTGATTCGTGTTGCGGCGTCACACTACGCGGTTTGTAGGGTCTGTTCGGTCTGGGTGTGCGGGATCATCCACGAATGTGGTGGTGATGATGGCCCGGGTGTGGGGTCAATGGCATGTTGTGGTCGCAGCGAGACCGGTGCTGCGAGCAACTTCTTGCCCCCGCCCGGGGGCGGCCGTGGGCACAACAGTGTGTTTGCGACCGCCCCCTCGCCCTTTTTGGAGCAAGGTCTCTTCGGTGTTTATGGGCAGCCCTTGTTGAATGAATCGATCCAGACAGTGAAGTCGCGCGGCGAGATTCTGCCGTCGCGATTCTGATCGGCGATTGATGATCCGGCGCTGTACGCGGCGAGCCAGCCCGTGAAATCCTGTGGGGTGAGCGCACCGTCTCTGTTGGTGTCGGCGAGGCACGGGCTCACGCCCGTGCGTGGGTCCGACGTCACGACATCCCAGACCGCGAACTCGATTGCGCGGTAGATGTCGATGCTGTACCCGCCGTCGCCGCGTTCATTGATCCACTTTGAGAACATGCCAAAGGGCGGTCTGTCGTAGAGCACCGAAGCGACAGTGATCGCTGCGGCGAACTGGCCGAGATCTTCGCTCATGTGTATGTCATCTCGGTAAAACGGCGAAATCGAGAGTAGGCCGGGGATCTCGTCGTTCCAGGCCTGATCTCTGAGCTTGATAATGACCTGTGCGACTGGGATGAGCCGAACGGGCCTGTCTAGAGCGGTGTCGATGTTCTCGTAGAGAATCTCGAAGTACTCGTTTGCAGCACTTGTTTGGACTGCCTCCTCTTGGTCAATCGGCTCGAACCAGTCGCCGTTGTTCATGAACCACTTCGGGCCCCAGGCCTGGTAGATATAGAGGACGGTGTCCTCATTCATCGCCTGGGAAGATAAGAGTGCGTCGAAGTACCCAATCACAGCCTGATCGGTGTCAAGAGTCGACGTGATTGTCCAATAAGGCTGAACCGTGATGTAGTCGAGGTTCACTTGTGTGAGTGCGTTCTGGTACGTGCCGAACTCTGGTACGAGATTGACACAGGTCTGGTCCGGGTCGCCGACGATCTGATCGAGCGATCGGTTGCAGTTGATGTGGTAGCCCGTTGAGAGAGCTTCGTTCTGCTCTGCGATAAGCAACTCGACCATCCTGGGCTGGCTGTCCCATGTGAGGCTGTTGCCGATGTGGTAGCCGACCTTGGTCTGTGCTGCTGTGGGAAGCGTCAGCACGCACCCGATCGCTGCGATAGTCAAAGTCTTCATTCCAGACCTTTCGGCACCCACGTACTCGAAGTTATCACAGGGTCCGGTCAGGAACA
>WUAK01000111.1 GCA_009827205.1 Phycisphaeraceae bacterium
TGGTGGCGATCTCGAGCACCGTATCGACTAGTAACTCTGCTGCGATCTGATCGATCTGAGCGTCTGTGAGCGCGCCCTGCAGAAGGAAAACACGCGACGTCGAGGCGCTGGTGAGCCTGATGCCGATCACCTCTGCCTCACGGATGAGCGAGCGGGCCTCGGGATCCGGGACGCCGGGCTTTTTCGTGATGACGATGCGATGGACAGCTGGCGCGAGGGTATCGGACGTGCTCATGCGTGATGGTAGGGACAGGTCTTAGCAAGAGTTGGTCCGGGAATGTGAATGTGGGCGATGAGTAGAGTTGTCGGAAGGAGCACACGTTGCCAGACGAGACCAAGCCCACCGTTCAGCTCTACACAGACGGCGCCTGCTCTGGGAACCCAGGGCCTGGCGGCTGGGGGTTCATCCTCAGGCACCCGACTAGCGGCAAAGAGATCGAACGCGCTGGGGCAGAGGCGAACACGACCAACAACCGCATGGAACTTATGGCGGTCATCGAAGGGTTATCCCTCCTGTCAAGGCCTTCGGTCGTCGAGTTGTACTCGGACTCGCAGTACGTCCTCAAGGGTCTCAAGGAGTGGCTCCACTCGTGGAAGCGGCGAGGCTGGAAGACAGCCGATAAGAAGCCCGTGAAGAACGTCGAGCTCTGGAAGAAGCTCGATGAGCTTGCACAAGAGCATGAATTACACATGCACTGGATCCGTGGGCACGCGGGTCATCCTGAGAACGAACGCGCTGATGAACTCGCGGTCGAGGCCCGAGAATCTCTCGTGTCGTCCGATCATTCATAAGACCTCCACCAATACCAAGGGTGACCCGGCTCATCCGGTGCAGACGTTGCCGGTGGAGCGAGCGTGCGGATCGGACGATCTTCGCGGCTTTCCCCCGTCAACCGGGTCGCTCTGTTGTCCGATCTTCGACGTGACGAGCGAATGCCCGCCCGTCGGAGGATCATGCCGTGGATCTCAAACGAGTGCTTCAGGCCGCCTTTGATGCGGACGCGTCGGACATCCACCTCGTCTCCGGGCATAAGCCCATGATGCGAGTCCATCGCGTGATGACCGCGATGGAGTTTGATGTCATCACACCCGAGGACGGCCGCAAGATTCTCCAGCAGATGGTTCCAAGCGAACTCGTCAAGGAGTTCGACAAGCACAAGGATCTCGACTTCTCGTACGAGATCGAGGGCATCGGGCGTTACCGTGTGAACGCGCACATGCAGCGCGGCACGCTGGGATTTGCTCTCAGAACGATCAAGACCGAGGTGCCGCCTCTTGCGAGCCTGGGCCTGCCGGACGTGATCGGGCGACTGACCTACCTGCCCCGCGGGCTCGTGCTTGTCACGGGTGACACGGGTTCAGGTAAGACCACCACGCTGGCGGCGATGATCCAGACGATGAACCAGCGCTATCGCAAGCACATCATCACGCTCGAGGACCCGGTCGAGTACGCGTTTGAGAGCGACAAGTCAGTCGTCGAGCAGCGCGAGCTCGGTGCCGATATGCCGACCTTCGCATCGGGCCTCAAGCACGCGTTGCGTCAGGATCCGGACATCGTGCTCGTCGGTGAGATGCGTGACCTGGATACGACTGCTCTGGCGATCACCGCTGCAGAAACCGGTCACTTGGTGCTCTCGACTCTGCACACGGTCAACGCGTCGCAGACGGTCGAACGAATCATTGATATGTACCCGGCGAACCAGCAGAACCAGATCCGTGCCATGCTTGCCAACACACTCCAGGCGGTTGTCTCGCAGACACTGTTCACGCGGATCGACAAGCCCGGCATGTGCCCGGGTACCGAGATTCTGTTGTGCACGCCTGCTGTCCGCAACCTCATCCGTGAGGCACGCACGTTCGAGATTCCAAACGTCATCGAGACCAGCCGGAACCTCGGTATGCAGAGCCTCGACAGCTCGATCGCAGAGTTGTACTTCAACGGCATGATCGGTCGCGACGACGCGATCGCGCAGGCGGCTTACCCAGACAAGCTCGAACGCGAACTGGCGGCCTGAGTACGGATCAAAGCGGAATAGCCAAGCCCGAGGAGCAGCATGGCCAATTACAAGTACACAGTCCGCGACGCGTCGGGCAAGTCCCAGTCGGGCGTGCTCACCTCCGAAAGCCTTGAGGCCGCTGCTTCCATCTTGCGCGGTCAGGGGCTACGGATCAGCAGCATCGCTCCCGCCAACGGCGGTATTGACAAGGACCAGCTATTCACGAAGCTCGCAGAGCTCAATGCGGGCAAGCCTAAGACCTCCCACGTTCTCGACTTTACGACCCAGCTTGCTGTCATGATGCGAGCGGGCATCAACCTCCGCTCGGCGCTCGAGGGCATCGCTGAGCAGACCTCGCACGCGGGGTTCAAGAAGATCGTGCTCCAACTGAAGGCGGATGTCGAGGCCGGTAAGCAGTTCTCCGAGGCGCTCTCGAAGCACCCGAAACTGTTCGGCAAGATGTACATCAACATGGTCCGCGCGTCAGAGATGTCTGGCTCGTTCAGCGACATGCTCGACCGGATCGCCGCGTACATCGGTCAGGAGATGGAAACCCGCCGGATGGTTATCGGCGCGGCTATCTACCCCGCGGTCATCGGCACGATGGCAGTCGTCGTGACCATTTTCTTGCTGACGTTCGTGCTGCCCAAATTCTACATCGTGTTCGAGGGTAAGGAAGAGATCCTGCCTTGGGCGACCAAGTTCCTCATGGGGCTTTCCGAGTTTGTGATCCAGAAAAAGCTCTACCTTGGTGTGGGCTTCCTCGCTGTGTTCGCAGGTTTGTTCGCGTTTAGCAAGACCGAGGTGGGTGGGTTCTTTATCGATAAGATGAAGCTCCGCATCCCTGTCCTCAAGGGCATGTTCAAGGCGCTCTACATCAGTCGCTCGCTGCAGACGATGGGCCAGCTCATCAACGCCGGTGTCCCAATGCTCGACACGATCGCCATCACGGGCGATATCTCTGGCAACAGGCTTTACAAGGGCATGTGGAAGTCCGTGTATTCGAGCGTGAAGCAGGGTAAGAAACTGACCGCACCGCTCCGCAAGACCAAGCTGCTTCCGATGAGTGTGGTGCAGATGATCGCGGCGGGCGAGGATTCAGGTAAGCTCGGCGAAGTTCTCGACGAGGTCTCCGAGTATTACCACAAGAGGCTCCGAGAAGCGATCAAGACGGTTACCGGAATGATCGAGCCCATCATGATCATCGTAATGGGTACAGTCGTTGGCTTCATCGCCATGGCGATCATTCTCCCGATCTTCAAGATGTCGGCGATCGTCAAGTAATCGATAATCGGGGTGTGACCGTCATGGAGAGGACTCCGATGCGAAACTTCGGACGACGACAGAGGCGGCGCCTCGCACGGCGCCGGGGCTTTACCCTGCTAGAGACGATGCTCACGCTTGTGATCGTCTCGGTAGGTGTGGCCGCGGTATTCGATTCGTACGGCGCGTTCACTGTTGCCAACCAGTGGTCATCTCGCACGGCGACAGCAGAGCTGCTTGCCAATGAGATCCGCGAGTTCACGCGCACACTGCCCCGGCACGACCCCGTCACCGGGCTCGACCTCGACGAGGACTCGGGCGATGTGTACGGGTGGGGCCTTGAGCCTGGTGAAGTCGAAGCAACCGACGTTGATGACATCGACGATCTCGACGGGATCAGCTTCGTCTGGTCAGGTGCCGATCTGCAGAACAGCGAGATGCCCGGTCCCATTGATGCGGCAGGCAATGTCATCGAGCAGTACGTGCTGAACTCGGTTGACCGTGCCAGCGGCGATGACGTCCAGTTCGGGTGGGTCCAGACCATCACGGTCGACAAGGTCAGCCCGTTTGACTACGCCGAGGTGCTCGAGCCTGGGTTCGACGAGCCCGCCGACGGCGACTTCCGTGGGCGCGATGTGGACGACTACCCGCTTCGGATCACAGTCACGGTTGGTTACCAGGGCATGTTTGATGCCGAGCCTGACACGATTACCACACTGAGCTGGATCGTCCCGTAAGGACATCCGTTGATGTTTGTTTGATAGATGCCCGGCGGGGCACAAGCCGCGACTTGGGAGAGGACTTATGCGCAACACCAAACCAATCGAGCGGAACGAGAACGACCTCCGCGCGGAGGCTTCGGTGCAGGCGAATAAGGGTGGGGGAATCAAGGCGTGGCTCTACGCGCACCGCAAGGGCGTGTCGAGCGTGCTGGCGATGATGATGGCGATCCTCGTCGGGTCTCTGGCCGTTGCTATGGGAACGGTCACGCAGGGGAACCTGCGCAACTCGGCGACGCATCTGCACGTTATGCGCGCGATGCAGGCCGCCGAAACCGGGATGAGAGTCGCCGAGCTCAGACTCGAAGAAGCATCCAAGCGATTCGTTGTCGAGCGAGGCGAAGTCGATCTCCAGTTGGGACAGCGGCTCTGGCAGGGCACATACTCCGGCGCCGACGGCGAAGTGCTTGTCGTGCCCTCGATCAGCGGCCACGACGAGCCCGGTTCGCCCGCGGGCATCGCAGAGGCCCTGTTCTACCGCCACGGAGCTGACACAAACACAGTTGACGTCGGGTTCGGTACTGACGTTGTGATGGGCTCGGCACCAGCGGGCACGGACATGGACGAGTATCAGGCCGAGGGCTGGGTGACCGCGCCCGCGATCGCTCTACGCTCACAGTCAGGTGCTCACGATCTTCCGACTGCGTTTCAGATTACGTACGCGCCGCTTGCGAACGGCACGGATGTCCGCGTCTTCGTGACCGGCTATGACTTTGACCCGACAAGACCGGGCAGACCCCTGACGCGCGTAATCAGCAAGGATTTCCGCGTTCGCAAGGTTGTTGATACGGCGATCGTGAGCCAGAGCCGAATCCTGATTGGCAAGAACGTCCACATCGAGGGCGATCTGGGCACAAGGTTTGATGACCTTGATACTGAGAACGGCAACCCGGTCACGATCCGCTCCGACTTTGCGGGTTTGGATGGCGTCTTGGACAACAAGATCGGAGATCTGTACGCCAATCTCGCGCTGCACGACGTTGACGGCGACAACCGGCTCCGCGTCGGGCACCCGCTCGAAGGGATTGGCCTGAACCAGGACGGCGACCCTGACGGCGATCCCATGGACGACGTCGATTACGACGGCGATGGTGACGGTGACGGCGCATTCAGCGATGTCACAGGCGATGGTTACGTCGATGAGTTCGACCTGTTCATCAATCACTTCGACGAGGACGGCGACGGCAAAATCACGATCGGCGGCTGGCCAGCGATCGGGACCGATGCCGAACTGCGTACGCCCGAGTTTACGAACGCCGACGGCGATCCCATCGATGTGGATCTGGTCTACATGATCGATTCGTCGAGCCCAGACCGCAACAAGAACGGCGTTTCAGGCTATTACGACAGCAACGGCAACGGCATCTGGGATCCAGGGAGCGAGGACGCGGCCGACTACGACGCCACGCACGATACCTGGGCTGATCAGCAGCTCGGCTATCGCGACGGGTTCATCGATTACAAGGACAAGTATGTCAAGGTCGACGGCCGTCTGGTCTTCCAGGTCGCCGCGAGCGACTGGGCTGCGGCGCAGGGCAACATCTACGACGCCATCGAGGGGTCAATCCGCCCAGGAACTGGCAACTCGCCTGTCGAGTTCGAGGCTTCAGAGGATCTGCTGCCAGACATCGATGCGGATAGCTTCAGTGAGACACAGAACGCTCTGTACGCAGCTGCAGACGGCGCCGATTTCTGGGTGCAGGTCGCTCAGAACCTGGGTGTGAGCGTTGGTGCGTTGGATGGTTATGTCGAAGCCGGACTCGATCCGGACGCGCCGCAGTTCGAGCGCTTGGACGGGGACGCCGATGAGGACGGCTTGCCCGACAACTTCATCACTGCGCACTGGGAGAAGATGCCATTCAACTCCCCGGCGCAGGCGGATTGGTACTACCGCCCCGTGTTCAGGAACATGGTCTTCCGTAACGTCATCATCCCTGTTGGTGTCAACGGTCTCTTCGAGAACTGCACCATGGTCGGCGTGACTCGCATCGAGAGCTACGCAGACAACGATCACATCAACTGGGCGCTGTACGGTGCACTTGAGGGTGACGGCGTGCTGCCGCCATCTCCGAAGGATGATCCGCTCGACAAGAGTGACTTCGACCGTTACACGACGGGTGTTGTCACCGACGGCCCATCGAACTACGACGACTTCCCAGATCCGCCCGTGATCGATGGTGTCGTCCGTACGGGTGCCGAGCGTGACACCAAGAACTGGTCAAACAACGTTCGGTTCCACGACACGCTGTTCGTTGGGTCGCTGATCTCTGATGTCCCCGGGACCTACACGCACCTGCGTAACAAGATCCAGCTGACAGGCGCATGCAGGTTCACCAACGAGCACCCGAGTGAGCCGAACAACACTGAGTTGAACCCAGACGAGGACGATCTGGATGAGATCGCCAAAAGCTCGCTGATGACACCGAACTACTCGGTGGATATCGGGACGTTCAACAGCCCGCCCGAGCAGAACGTCGCACTGCGTGGCGCAGTGGTTGCCGGTGTTCTGGATATTCGCGGCAACGCGAGCATCGATGGTGCGCTGCTGCTGACCTTTGATCCAATCCTGGGCACGAGCCCGCTGGTTGACACGTTCGGTGTGCCTCTGGGTAACCCTTCAGACTTCAACGCCTCGATCGGTTACTTTGGAGCCGAGGACGGCGACGCCGAGTCACTGGACCCGGCAGACTTGCCGATCGTTGATGGTGAACGCATCGTTGGATGGGATCTCAACGGCGATGGCCTTGCCGACCTCGGCCCGGACACGCCCCCGAGTGCTGATCAGATCGCAGCCGGCGCAACCGCAGTCCCGTTCTACGGGTACGGCCGGATCAACCTGCGCTTCAACCCAGACATGGTCATGCCCGACGGGCTGATGTTGCCTCTGTCGACACAGGTCCTGTCTGATACATACCGAGAAGGGACACGCCGATGAAAAGGCGCACACGCACGCCCCGTCGCCGGGGCTTCAGCATGGTCGAGCTCTTGCTCGCGTTGGCGATCGTCAGCATGGTGCTTACCAGCGCGATGGTCGCACTCGACGCGGCTTTCAAGGGGTACCGTGCGACGACAGACTCGGCATCGACCCACGTTGTCAGCAGGATCGTCATGCACCGTGTTGTTGCGATGATTCGAACGGGCAAAGAGTTTGGGCCCTTCCCGAGCGATGTGCTCGATTCGTCTCAGAACCCGATCGAGACCGACTTCATCGAGTTCGTGAGCTTCGAAGACACCGACGAGGATGTACGCGAGGTGACGCGCATCGAATTCCGCGAAGCAGGCGACGGCGAGGACTTCGGTGCTGTCTGGTTCGTGCTCTTCAGGTTCGAGGACGGCATCCAGACGGGAGACCCGGTTGAAGCCCGGATGATCCCAAATGTCGAGGACGCGACATTCACGCTCGAGTATGACGTTGGACCAAGGCTCGAACGCGCGACGATCGACCTGCTTATCCGTCCGAATGACGATCTGGATCCAATCGGTGTTGAGGCTCGTAATGAGAACAACACCGAACCGATCAGGCTGGTCGGGTCGGCCACGCCTCGCAGGTTCTAACGTAACTCAGCGAGGACCGCTGGTAATTCGTCTGCGAGTTCGCACGCGAGCATGCCAGCGTCCGCACGGTGTGATGCCGCCCACCTCTCGCCCGCCAGGGCGTGCGCGTGAACTGCTATGCGAGAAGAGTCATACATAGAGATACTGTGATCGCGAACCTGAGCAATGAGGGAGGCGATCAAGCCTGCCAGAACATCGCCGGTACCAGCTGTGCCCATACACGGATGTCCATGCTCGCATATCCAGCTCTTTGTTCCATCGGAAATGACTGTGCCGGCGCCCTTGAGCACAACCACGCAACCAAGACTCTTTGCGAGTGCCGCGGCGGCTTCAGGGCGTTCGGCCTTGTTGTTGCCGTCCAAGGCGATCCCTCGGTCTTTCGCGAGCCTTGCGAACTCACCTGGGTGAGGTGTCAGAATACATCGAGAGAGGTCGAGCTTTGCCAGCAGCCCTCCAGATACGAGCGCGTTGAGTCCGTCTGCGTCGACGACCGTCGGTAGCCCGATCGCGATGCACTCTGAGACACACTGTGCGATCGGATGCCGCCGCGTCCGATCAGCCCCCATGCCCGGACCCACAACGAGTGCATCTGAGTTCTGAATCAGGTCAAGCGATGCCTCTGTCAGTGCGGCGTTACCGTGTTCATCTGTGTCGAGCCCGATACCTGTTGCCGACGGGGTTTGCGAGAGAGCGGTTGTCAGTATCTGCACAGGCATCGCGAGTCTTGCGAGGCCGCAACCGCCTCGAAGAGCCGCTTGCGCGGCAAGAGCTGGTGCACCAATCATCGGTGTGTCTGCACGGGCGCAACCACCCACGATGCAGACCGTTCCGAACGTGCCCTTGTGACCTGCAGGGTCACGTAAGGGGAGCGCGGGCAGGGCGGTTGTGTCAATCTCACTCACTTGGCTTCAACAACCTCGATCTCGAGTCTTCCGAGCAGCGGGACAAGCGTGATCATGGAGTTTGTACTGTCGTCGTCG
>WUAK01000112.1 GCA_009827205.1 Phycisphaeraceae bacterium
GGAGCTGCGTGAGGATGTGTACCGCAAGGTTGCATCGAGCGAGCTCGGACTCAAGAAGCGTGATGCAGAGGAGATGGCGTTCGATGAGCTCGAACTCATGCTTCTGCGTCACTGGGCGGAAAAGAACACCTGGCTGAGTCCGAAGCAGATCGAGCGCGCGGATGTCGATGAACTCCGCGAGGAGCTCGATGCGTCCGGGCGCTGTGTGCTTCACAACATCCGCTGGTACGAGTCGATCGAGGACCTGAGCGGTCTTCATGTGATCGGGACAGAGCGTCACGAGAGCCGACGGATCGACAACCAGCTCCGCGGTCGATCTGGGCGTCAGGGTGACAATGGTTCGAGCCGGTTCTTTGTCTCGCTCGAAGACGACCTGATGAAGCTCTTCGCAGGTGAGACGACAATGCGTGTGCTTTCGAGGCTCGGGATGAAGGAAGGGGATGCGATCGAGCACCCGATCCTGTCCAAGAGTGTGGAGAAGGCGCAGCGGAAGATTGAGGAGCGGAACTTCCAGGGCCGCAAGAACATTCTTGAATACGACGAGGTGATGGAGCACCAGCGTCAGCGGTTCTACAGCATCCGGCAGCGTGCGCTTGAGAGCCGAGATGTGAAATCACTGATCCTTGAGTACATCGACGATTGCGTAGACGATGCGTGTGCTGAGTACCTTTCGAAGGATTACCCGGCGCGGTGTGCGATTGAGCTTGCACGCGAGAATCTCGATGCGCAGATGAGTGTTGAGCGGCTTCGCGGCCGGGATCAGGATGAGATGGACAAGCGCATCCGCGAGGATGCCAAGTCTGATGCGCGGGCGATGATCGATGTGACACTCGGTGAGTACATGTCCGCGGAGGGGTCGGACGTGGTTGTGGACTTCGACTCGGCGGGTCTTGCCAGTTGGGCGAAGACGCATTTCGACATGGAACTCGACGTCGGCGAGCTTGCTGAGAGTGACCTGCAGGGGCGCCGGGCGATCCGTGAGCAGTTGATTGAGGCTTCCGAGAAGAAGATCGACGCTGCAGATCTCGGGAAGCTGGCTGAGTATGTCGATCCTGACTATGGCATCGACCGCCTCGTCGCGTGGGCGAAAACGCAGTTCGGTATCGAATCGAACAGAGAAGAGATCCGAAACGCGATCGAGTCGGGTGAGGAGCATCCTCGGGATCGGCTATGCGAGCGGGCGAGGAAGCGTTACCAGATGCGCGAGGTCGAGTACCCCGTGGATTACGCGCTCGCGATGACCGTGATGGGCATGCGCCAGTCGCCTCAGGAGTCGCTCGAGGCGCTCATCAACTGGGCCAAGCAGCGTTACGAACTCACGCTCGACGCGGACGAGGTGCGTGGTGCCGGCCCGGCAAAGATGAAGCAGCAGCTCGAGGACGGCATCCGCGCGTGGTTCGAGGATGGCAAGCTCGACGGTGTACTTGACGAGGCCACGGCCTGTGATGACATCGAGAGTCTCGATTCGTTCCTGACTGAAAAGTTTGACGCAAAGTCGCCCGATTGGATTGCATGGCTCGACGAGGACGAGTTCCACGCAGCTTCGAGGGGGCTAGTCGAGGCCAGGCTCCGCCCGGAGTTGCTGCAGCTTGAGACAACGGTTCTTCTCGACACGCTCGATCAGTCGTGGAAGGACCATCTTTATGCGATGGACCAGTTGCGGGACGGCATCAACTACCAGGCGTTTGCGCAGAAAGATCCGAAGATCGCCTACAAGAAGCAGGGTGCTGAGCTGTTCCGCGAGATGATGACGGATGTGCAGGAACGTGTCGCGGAGTATGTGTACAAGGCACGGATCAACCCCGCGGCATCGATGCCTCCGCCTCAGCAGCAGCGTCCTCAGCCTGTCGGCGCGGGCGCGGGTGGGGGAGGTTTCTTCGGCTCGACAATCGCCGGTCCCGGGATCGGGGCGCCCCCGAGCCAGCCTGCGCCACGAACACCGCCAACAGATCAGGCGTAATCAGAGGGATCAGTCCGGGATTCCGGTCGTATCTGTGAGTGGCTGGTATGCTCTGCGGGGCAGCAAAGAGCCATCGTTGCACTCAGGAGACAGTCCATGAGCCGTGAGCAGAGAAATCATCGTCACGCCTTCACGCTGATCGAGCTTTTGGTTGTGATCGGGATCATCGCGGTTCTCGCGGGGATCGGTCTCGCGGTCGGCCTGGCTGTGATTCAATCCTCACGGTCCTCGGCGACCAAGAACACAATTCAGACGCTTGAGACATATCTCTCTGACCTGAACGCGTCGGTCGATGATCAGCGTTCGTACAGGGCGTTCGAGACCGCTGTGGGTGCGACGGAGTACAAACTGCCCGTGCTCGACGGCCGTGAAGACGGTGATGGCAATGACAAGGACGCGGATAAAGCGTTTCCGTCTGGTGCGAGGTTCATCGCGGCTGGCGATACATTTCTTGGTGACAGCGCCGACCGGTGGGGCAGCTTGGACAGCGAACAGGTCCGTGAGTTCACGCTGATTGATAACGGGACTGAAACCGTTCGCGGGTTTGAGATCACTGATCAGTGGGGCAACCCGATCCGCGCGGTGCACCCGGCGTACGACGGCGGGTTTGGTGATTACATGCAGGCTGATGGGAGTCTCAATAGCTCGCGTGCGGCTTTGTTGAATATCGAGGTCGTTGATGATTCCGGGTCGAGTGATATCGACTTCCGTAGATCTTTCAGGCCGTTCACGGCTACCCAGCGGAAAGACAATCCGAATCTGATCGGTGATGCGGATGAGGGTGTCTGCCCGAACGAGACGATGTACTTCTACTCCGCGGGCCCCGATGGCGATCCTGGCACGCGCGAAGACAACGTCTACGGCTCGGCTGCGGTTCAGTATCCCGTGGAGACGAGGGATCTCGAATAGTCAATGTTGAGTCCGATGCGACCCGGGTTGGTTCGCCGACGCAGACCGGGGCAGAGGCTATAGTTGAGGACATTTCCGGGGTGTAGCGCAGCTTGGTAGCGCGTCTCGTTCGGGACGAGAAGGTCGGAGGTTCAAATCCTCTCACCCCGATTCATAAACCCTGCTGGACGCGCGATTAAACGCGTATCCGCTCGTGTGAGACAGAGCGGCTCGAAGCGAACTTGACTGGTAGTCATACCAGTCTCGCTGGAGCATATGCTCAAGTATGAGTAAGTCCTATTAGTGCCAGTGTGATGCTTCTTCGGTTCGGCCCCACTCGGTGTACAAGCTGGCGAGGTGATTTCTGCAGGCTTTGACCCGCCGGTGGTCTGGCGGCAGGAGTTCTACTAGCCTTGCGTGCCCTGCTAAAAGCATCTGTTCTGCGTATTCGTAATTACCCAGTGCTGTGTGGCATCTTGCCAAATTGATGCGGAACGCGGTTGGCATGAGATGATCCTCGTCGAGTTGCTTGAGTGCGATCTCGATCGCATGCTCAAGCATCGGGATCGCTTCTGCAGGTCGGCCTTGTTCGAGTAGAGATTGGCCGAGATTGGCGTGCGCTACCGCGGTCGATGGGTGGCTGTCACCAAGGCCGATCGCGTGCAGAGCGATCGCTTCACGCAGATACGACTCCGCTTGCTCGGGCTTCTGCATGCGAATCAGGAGGAGCCCCATGTTGTTGAGGCTGATTGCGATATCCGGGTGGTCGTGTGAGAGCATGGATCGTTTCAGGGCGAGGCTGTGCTCGTGTGCACCTAGCGCTTCGTCGTATTGCTGCGCTGCTTCGTATGAGTTTGCGAGGTTGTTATACGCCGATGCGACGATGGTGTGTCGTTCGCCATACGCCTTGATCGCGGCGTCAATGCCCGCCTTGTGCGCAGCGATAGATTCATCCGTTCTGCCTAGTACTTCTAGTTCGACTCCAAGCCATCCGAGTGCCGCCGCAATCGCCTCAGTATTCTGAGTGGGTGCACGTTCGAGCTGGTCAAGAGATTCACTGAAGTACTGCACGCCTTCTTCAAATCTGCCCGTCCAGTGGTAGACGACTCCGAGGTTGCCTTTCGATTGTGAGACAAGCGGTGTTGGGTGGCCGATGGTTCTTCTGGTCTCGATGGCTCTTAGATACAGTGATTCTGCTTCTTCATAGCGGGCAAGGTGCGTGTACGAGTTGGCGAGTTCGTCGATAGCTGCAGTTACATTGAGTGGATCGGCCTCGGAATCGGCGTTGAGGATCTCGAGAGCGTGAGAAAATTCTTGTGCTGCGCGCTCGTAGTCAGCGATCCCGTGGTACGACTGCCCCAGGACGATCCGCAGGCGTGCCTGAATCGAAGGCCGATCCGAGAGCTCACCATTACTCAGCCGATCACTCGCGCTGGTGAGTAGCTCCGATACGGGCACATCTGTTCTGCCGAGATGATCAGGATTCGCGCTCGCGAGAAGCTCGGTTAGAAAGGTGCTGACGAGATAGGCTGTCTCGGACTCAGTCTGAGCGGCGCTGCGCTGGGTCCGTGCACGGTTGAAACCGATTGAAGTGGTCACAAGCCCAAGTAGGAGAGAGCATGCGATCAGAGCAGCAGCGATCACACCGGTCCTGTTTCTACGAACGAATCGAAGAAACGCCAGTGATCTGCTCGGCGGTGAGGCCGACACTGGCATAAATTCGAGGTATGCATTCAGATCACGGGCGAGTTGGTCCGCGGTTGAGTATCGGTCGTCTGGTTTTGCCTCGAGAGCTCGCATAACGATCCAATCGAGCTCGGCTCTAATCTCTCGTTGTACTAATCTTTGGCAGGCCTTACTCGGTTTATCTGCGGAACCAGTTGCAGAGGTATTGAAAGTTGGCAGCTTTCCGGTTATCAGCTCGTGAAGCATGACACCCAGCGCGTAGACATCGGTCCTCGTGTCGATCCCACCGGCAGCGTGATCTCGCTGTTCAGGCGCCATGTACTCCGGTGTCCCGACAAGCTGACCGGCTGAGGTCATATGTGTGAGATTGTCATCGTTTGTGTTGATAGCCTTGGCAATCCCGAAATCGATAATCTTTGGCAGAAGCTTGCCATCGGCCATGCGTACAAGTACGTTGGCGGGCTTGAGGTCTCGGTGGATGATCCCCTTCTGGTGCGCGTGCTGGACGGCTTGGCAGACATCAATACACAAGCGGATTCGATCGTCGATAGAGAGTTCGTTTGTTTCGCAGTATTCGATGATGGATGTGCCGTCGACGTATTCCATCGCAAAGTACGGCCGGCCCGACGAGGTGGCTCCGGCGTCGTAGACGTTTGCGATGTTCGGGTGGTTCATCAAGGCCAGGGCCTGGCGTTCACGCTCGAATCGATCGACGACACTCCGGGTATCCAACCCGATCTTGATGACCTTCAGTGCAACCAATCGCTGAATCGGTTCACGCTGCTCGGCCAAATACACCGAGCCCATGCCTCCCTCAGCCAGAAGCCGCTGGATGATGTATGGACCGACGGTGTCGCCGGCGCTGATGGTCAGTACTTCGAGAGCATCGTCTATGAGCACACGCGCCGGGGTTTCGGGCGGTTCGAGCGCTAATGAGTCGTCTATGTCACGCGCGAGTAAGTCTTCAACCTCTGCGCGTATACCTGTGCCTGGTGGGCAAAGGCTGTCAAGCAGGTGCTCCCGTTGATCTGGCGGTGCAGCGATGACGGTGCTGAAGATCTGTCGAATCTCTTGAAAGCCCATGTCGGTCCCCTGCGACGGTCATGCCTGTTCGGTTGAAATCGGCCGACCCGGATATCTCCGAGTCGGCCGGATGAGTTGTCAGCAGCCTGCATTGTAGTTGCTAATCCAGGCGGTGAAGTCAGTTGGAGAGCACTCGGCGTCACTGTTCTGGTCGCATCCTGTGGATTGGTTGTTGAACGCATTGATCCAGGCGGTGAAATCGGTGGGAGAGAGCATGCCGTCGCCGTTCACATCTGCCAGGCATGATTCGGTGACGTTGAGCACGACCCAGGCGGGGGCGCTGTAAGCGATGGTTCCGCCGTTGTTGCCGTTTGCGTCTGCCGTGATGTCGCAGAGAGCACGGTACGTAAACCGGTCCTGCCCGATGTAACCCGCATTAGGTGTGTAGCTGAATGTGCCGTCGGCGTTGAACGTGACATGCCCGTGACTCGGGCTGACATACCCGGGGTCGCCTGGGCCGAAGCCAGTGTCGACTTCGATCGGCCTGAATTCGCGGACGACCTGACCGTTAATGACATCTTGCGATCGAAGCTGCCTGATGTCGTTGTCCAGCACACTCTGCGTGTTCCCGGCTCGGTGTGTTGCGAACGAATCATCGATCGCGAGCCTGTCCGAGTGGTCTCGTAGATTCTTGAGTTCTTCCAAGGACCAGCGGAAATAGGGAGCCGACTCATCGGGCAGATCAAGAGCGTTGGCGAGTTCCTCTCGGAGAGTTTCAGCATTGATGAACAGCTGATCACCCAGGCTGCGTATATCAAATGACGGGTTGCCCCAGCCGCTGTTATCCGCTGATTCGAAACGATCGATCAGTCCCGGGAGTGTCTCTGAACGCATACCCAGTTCCAACAAACTGGCTTCGCTGCTCGTGGCGTTTGGACCGCCTGGGACTCCTCGCAGAATTGCCCGGGCGATCGTGCTGTTCTCTAGAAGGCTAGGGCGTACGAGAGCTACATAGGCGTCGATTACAGCTTCGATATCGTCAAGCCCCGCGGCAGCTTGAGCGATAGATGTAGTCTCATCTGCTAGTTTGAGTTTGATCGTGTTACGGATCTGCGAGCGGATCGTACGGATGTCTTCTTGGTACAGAGTAATGGCTTCGGGATTCTCGTCAATCCCGTCGCTGATGAACTTCACTCGGGCGAGACCAGTCCCGCCTGTTGCTGAGTAGACGTATGGCGACGTACCGAGAAGGCCAGGCAGTGCGAGCGAGTTGTTCCACGGAGACGAGAAAACAGTGTTGCCGGCCGCCTGAACATCCAGAAAGATGTTCCCAGCGTCGCCAACATTCGTCGGTGGGTTGGGGATCCAGTTACCCGAGTTGAAGAGATCCAACTCGCGGAGATACGTCATCCGTCGCCGAATGTCGTACTCTCCGGCGGTTGGTTGGGTGCTGTCGAGGCTCATTTCGAACACGATGTTCCACTTCCGATCGTCCACGCGTGAGTTGTACCAGTGGATCGGTCTGACACCGCCGCCAAGGGCTTGGCGAACGAGAGATCTTGTCTGGGCTCCGAGAATCACATGGGCGAAGTTGGATCCAGTCGGGCCCGGCACGTTTGCTCGTGCGAGGTGGGAGTATCCCTGGACATAATCACCAACTGTTGGTGCCCCGGTAATGAGATCTGAAGAAGGACCTCCCCAGCCCGTGATAATCCGGTCGATGTCGTCTACGAGCGGAGCCAGGTTTTGTTCAAAGTCATCGGCCCAGAGGTTGAGCGATACCGTTCCATTGCTCAATGGTGTCGCGAAGTCATTCGCCAGAGCTCGTTCGATCTCTGAGTTGATCTCAGCTTGCAGCGCGCTTGCTGCGAGCTGGTACTCATTTATGAGGTTCACGAAAATCGTGTATTCAGGAATTGGGTTATTGTTGTCGTCCACGAAGCCGTAGAATCCGGTCTGGCGAAGAACATCGATCGACCGCTCAAGCTTCTCCCCTTCGGCGATCATGTCGTCAATATCGCGGGGTGAGGATGTCTGGTTGCTGATCCATTTGGCGAAATACCACGGGCTCTCGCTTGCAAGCTGTGTGTAAGCGGTGGCTGATAGGCTCCATGGCTCGGGACCGACTACTTCGGGGTCAAGTCCGGCAGTGCTGTCCAGGAACGGTGGGGCGAACGCGAGCAATTCCGCGAGCCGGCCCGAAATAGCACCATCACCGATGGTCTCGTCGGCTTCAGAGAGGATAAATGGGTTCGATGCGTTACCGACGAATGCAGTGTCGTCTGCGGTCGATGTCGCGGCAGTGAAGAATAGATTTGCAGCAGTATCAAACCCGCCGACCCATGGCAGATCAGCATTGTTCTGTCGAGCTCCAAGATAGAGATCGACTCCGATGTTGAAGAGCTGATTCAGCTCGTCTCGGCCTATGGCACGCACAGTGTCATCGAGCCGACGGATTGCATTGGACTGGTCAAGAAGCACATCGACCGCAAAGTCAACCGTAGCACTCAGGTCGAGCACAGCCTCGAATTGATCATTGAGCGAGGCAAAGAGCACATCGAGCTTGGCATCAACACGATCGAACCTGCCATCGATGCGCTGCTCCATCTCGATCAGCTGTCCTTGGAGTTGTGTGATCTGGTTGTAGATGTCGCCGTTGGTTCGGCCGCCAAGGATGTTGCTGTCGCTGATCCCAAGGATCTTGATGAGCCCGTCCGTGGTGGTGATGAACGGGCCGACTGCTCCTGCGGCGTTGCCCGCGGCGAAGAGCGTACGCAGTTTCGAAGCCGCGACACCAAGCTTGGCAGCGGCAACACCTGTCGAGAGGGCGTTGCTTATACCGATCGCACTCGAGCCGGTCTCGTGAGCTTCGAACACAAGCTCTGCGGGCTGCTGGATGTCGTTGTAGAGCAAGAACGAGTTCGCAAGGAGGGTTGTGCGAGGAGCCGACGTCGCACGAATGTCTTCACGCATAT
>WUAK01000113.1 GCA_009827205.1 Phycisphaeraceae bacterium
CGAGAGTTGGTTGCTCAGAGGCTGGGAGCGTGTGTTGAATGACCCGGAATCTTCTGATGCTTTGTATCTGGGGCATCCTCACAGGCGCTGGAGCACGTTTATGGCCACCTCGCCTGTAGCACTGCTGGACCAGTCAGACGCCTTTGTTTTCATCGGGCAGGGTCTCGAGGACAGAGCGGTTGACCCGAGCTCCGCGGATGTGTTGTACGCGCAATTGCTCTCGAAAGGCCGAAGGGTGGAGCAGATGCTTGTAGAGGGCGCTGACCACAGTTTTAATCGCTTTGAAGACGGCGAGTACGCCGGCAGCGATCTTAGCCGGGTTGTAAAGAGAGCGATCGACCTGATGCTCGAAGACGAATCCCGCTAGAGCCCCGCCATCTTGCGCAGGATCTTGTCGAGCTTGGCCGGCACGGGCATGACACTCAGGCGTGATTCGCGCACGAGTGCGAAGTCGTTGAAGCGGTCGTCGGCTTTGACGTCCGCGAGTGTGCACGAGCCCTTGGCTGGCTTGACTGGCGCGACGTCGAAGAGGACGAACTTGGGCTCGCCCGAGGCGAGTGTCGCGGGCTTGTCGGGGTCGGGGTAGGCGCCCTTGACGACTTTGCCGAGACCCGCGATGCGTCGCTCTTTGCCTGTGTGGTAGACGAGGACCTCGTCGCCTTTGCTGATTGATCGCATGTGTTTCTGGGCGGCGGGGTTTGTGACGCCGTCCCAGGGCTCGCGTTTGTCGCGGATGAGGTCGTCGTAGGAGTAGTCGTCGGGTTCTGTTTTGATGAGCCAGGTTGCCATGCGGTGAGTGTAGATGGAAAAAAGAAGCACGCCCCGCGGTGGGGGCGTGCTCTGAAGATTCGTATTAAGTGGCTTGGTATTAGCCGTTGCCGTTGTCGCCGTTCTCGGCGTCGGTCAGCTCAACGGGCTCACCGGTGACGGGGCAGACCTTGCCTTCGCAGTCGGTCTTCTCTTCGCACTCGGTGGCTGCGTCGCAGTCAGTCTTGTCAGCGCAGTCGGTGGTAGCGGAGCATGCTTCGCCTTCGAGAGCGACGGTCTCGGCCATGCCCTCGGCGGAGCATTCGGTTTCGCAATCGGCCTTGTCAGCACAATCGGCAGCTGCATCGCAGTCGGCCTTGGCCTCTGCGTCGCAGCATGCTTCGCCTTCCATCGCGACGGTCTCGGCGGTGCCCTCAAGAGCCTCAGCTGGGCAGCAGCTCTCGCCCTCTTCGGTCGCGGCGACTGTGGTCGCGGCAGCGGTTTCGGTCTCGCAGGAGGTACATTCGCCGCCCAGGACGAAATAGCCACCGACACCGACGCCAACAGCGGCGGCAACGGCGAGCACGACAGACGTCAGACTTGATCCACGGTTCTTCATCACAAGTTCCTTTGGTACTAAGGCGACGCCTGCCGCCGGTTGAGTTCAGACCAGATACTACCAAACCCCAAGCCCGGAAGCGAGGGTCTCCACACCCTTTACGTGTGAGCACACGTAAGTGTGCAGGGGTAATCCCTTGGTCGGCCAGATTGTTCCTTGAGCCGGTTCAGTTTGTCACTTTTCGGGTCGATAACACGATCCGGAGCCATTCTGGGCGGTGTCTACGGAGTAGGCGGTCCGTTTGGCGTGAGAGGTAACACGCCGATGTCATCAGAGAGCGACCAGAACCCGATTTTCGAGGACACCTCCGCCGGGGCCCACGAGCCCGAGGCGGGCGAGGTGGGCTTTGGGGATATCGAGGCCATCGCGGATGTTGAGGCCCGTTGCCGTGCGCTGATCCGCGCCGAGCAGCAGCTCGGCGAGCGTGAGCAGGAATTCAACGAGATGAGCGCCACTATGGCGCAGGATCTCCGCGAGACCGCGGAGGCCTTGCGCGACCGGGAGAAGGCGCTCGAGCTGGCTGGTGGGATCCCTGATTATCTGATCAACCGTCGAGAGCGGCTGGCGCGGATGCGGCTTGCGGTTCGCGACCGGGTGCAGAAGCTTGAGCGGACAGAGGCGGTGCTGAATGAGCGCGCCCGCGAGGCTGACCAGGTGCTTGCGAACAGGCGTGAGATCGCCAAGCAGGCAGCTGTGCTTCAGAAGCGCGAGGAGCGCGTGCGTGCTCTATTGAGCAGAAACAAGACCATCACAACGATGTTCTACACGGTCGCTACGCTCGCGATAGTCGCGGTGCTGAGCTGGGCGGTTGCTGATCAGGTCGCGCCGGCGCGATACGCCGTGACGGCAGAGATCGTCGCCGACGGCCGGGGCCGCATGCTGTCCGAGGACGAGCTCGCGGTCTGGCAGAAGTATCACGATGAGCTGCTGACGGACCCTTCGCTGATGGAGCTTGCTTCGGATCGACTCGGCAAGCGTGGCATCGAGGAGCTCTCAAGGCCCGGAGATCTGGGATCGCGAATCAAGGCTGATCTCTCGACTTCATCAACTGAAGACGGCAGGCTGGTATTGGAGCTCAGGGGCGAGGGCGCTGGTCTGACGACCAGGACGCTCGACACGTACGTCGTTTCGATTATCTCGATTGCCAACGGGACCAAGGACCAGCGCGCCGGCGGTGCGGGGTCAAAGGTCGCGGTCGATGCGAAGGTCATGGGTGAGCCGCTAGCTGATGAGCGTCCGATGTACGCGGGCGCGATCGGTGGCGGCGGGCTCCTGATCATCGGTGTGGGCGGTCTCGGGATGTACCGCAGGCTCCGCGCACAGCACGCCGCCTACGAGCAGGGGCTCATCGGCGGCGAGTAACTGACCTGATTGCGCGGTCGATTCTTAGGCGGCGACCATCACGAGCCTGATTGACCCGTCAGCCAGACGGGCAGCGATACCGACCGAGCCTCTGAGGGCTTCGTCGAATGCGAACTCGTGGCCGTCGGTCTCACCATTGGATTCGAACGATGCGAGCGTGCCAGTGATGTTCTGGTCGTCGTCGAGCTGGACGACCTCGTACTGGCCGCCCTCTTCGAGTTCGGGAAGCTTGTGGCAGACGAGGAAGCTGCGACCCGAGTCTGTGTCAGAGAAGATCGCAGCAAGGATCTGGGTGTTGCCGTCGAGGCTTGAGAATCGGATTTCCTCGGCGTTGTCCGCCGAGAGCATGGCATGCTTCAGGCCTGGCATGTCACCGAATCGAAGGAAGAAATCTGCTGATGAAATTGTTGTCAGCTGCTCGCCCATGCTCTCGATCTGATTCCTCAGCTCGTAGCTCAGGACGCCTCCAAAGATTGTTGTGACGCCGAGGATGATCGCGGCGGCTCTCCACATCGGGAAGACACGGCGCTGGTGGATGTCTGCGGGGGTGGTGCCCGTCGCGGTCGTTCGGACAAACTCTTCGAACGAGAGCTCCTGGTCGCGCTGCTTGGCGGCAGCGGTGCGGACGGCTTCGACAACCAATCGTCTCAGTTCGGGCCTGGGTTCGACGTTGGGCAGCAGCTGTGTCTGGTCAGCAAAGCGTGACTGCTCACGGCGGATTTGGGCTTTGACGGATTCGGGTGCATCTGCAAATGCACGCTCGAATGCATCGAGTTCATCTGGCTCGAGCACGCCGCAGGAGTCGAGCAGGGCCATTTCAAGGAGTTGCTGGGCGTTCATGACACGGATTCCTCTACGCCGTTGCGTTCACGCAATCTGACAAGCGCTCTGCTGAGCGCGGATTTGACTGTTCCAATGGGTGTATCGAGTTCTTCGCCGATCTGTCGCAGCGTCTGGCCTCCGAGGTAGGCGCGCATGACGACGGTTTTCTGGAGTTCGGGAAGGGCTTGCACCTTCTCCATGAGCGAGGCGAATCGTTCTTCTTGTTCGAGCGAGCCGTTGTCAACCGGTTCGGCGACCGGTGGGGAGAATTCCTCGTTCATCTTGACGGGTTTGATCCGAGACTGCGTCCGGCGGAGTCGGTCCACGAGGTGCCTGCGGGTGATCAGCAGAACCCATGTGACGAGGGCTGCCCGAGACGGGTCGTACCTGTCCGATGTTTTCCAAAGGCGGACAAAGACCTCCTGAACAGCGTCCTCGGCCTCTTCCTTCGTCGGCATGGTCTGGTATGCCACCCGATACACGAGCGAGCCGAATCTGTCGTACAACTCGACCACGGCGGACTCTTCGCCCGCGGCGATCCGCTGCATGAGCTCAAGGTCGGCTTGTTTGTTTGATTTGTTCGCCATGTGTAAGGTAAATCGGAATGGTCCTTCGCCTCAGTCTACCGATACGCAATGCTGGTGTGTGAGATCCAAGCGAGTGGAATAAACGAATGCGAACAAAAGGTAATCGGAACAAGTAAGTGCTGGGTAGGGCCGTGTCGGCTTGTATACCGATCTACGACTCAGTACACTCGGATTCGTGGGGTTCCGTTCCTGGCCCCCACGAGGGGAGGACGGTTTGACTCGAATTGGCCGCGACATCTCGCGCGTGCGCCGATCCGCGTGTCGTTCGGCGGGTGGCTTCACACTCATAGACGTACTTGTCACCATGGTCGTGATCGCTGTGCTGATCGGGATCATGCTTCCCTCGCTGGCGGTAGTGAAAGAGACCACCGAGCGCGTAGTTTGCAGTTCGAATGTAAGGCAGCTTGGCCTAGGCGTCTCGATGTTTGCGGACGACAACGACGGCCTGCTGCCTCAATCGACCTTCCTGAACCAACGACTGGGCCGACTCCCCGGTGAGATGACGCGCCTCCGTATTTCAACAAACTCCACCTTCTCTGCACGCTTTGACGGCCGTCAAAGCGGCATTGCTACTTGGGATGGCCTTGGTCGGCTCTACGACGGTGAGTATCTTGAGACGCAGGGCATTTTCTACTGCCCTTCGCACGGCGGGCAGCACACACTTGAGAGTCAGCTGGATGCTTGGCGTTCACAGAACGAGGACATCATCGGCAACTACCAGTACCGGTGCGAAGGTCCGGACGGTGACCGTCGGCTCTTCCAGATCATTCCCAGAAGAACGTCGATCATTTCTGACTCGATTCGCTCAGAAGACGATCTCAACCATGAATCGGGCATGAACGTGCTCCGGGCCGATCTGGCGGTCTTCTGGTTCAGCGAACTTGATGATGAGGTTCTGGCCCTGCTTCGGTCTCACACCCGGGACTCGACCGACCAGCTCTGGGGTAGGCTCGACGGGTTTGTCTCGACAGGCGGCAACTGACCTCTGTTCTGACCCCATTTAGCCCGATTACGCGTGGTTTCGGCGAAAGGCTCTCCTGGCTCCTACTGTCTGTGTGCCCGCAGGCAGCGGGATGAATGCACGGGAGTGTGACCATGACCAAGCGAACCAGTTCTTTCATCTCGGCCGCTGCGATGGGCGTTGTGACGTCTTCAGCGATCGGACAGCTCGCCCCTGAGCGGACTTACTACGGCATCGACCGTGCCTTCCCGGTTCAGGTCGAATCCCCGGGCACGGAGAATCCACTGAGCATCAAGCTGATGGATCCTTCAAACGCGGTTCTTGAGACGAAGGAAGCGGTAGAGCCTGGCAAGGTTGACCTTGCGGCGTTGTTCCCGTCTCTATGGGAGAACGGCGGACAGCAGGGCGTGACTTACGCGCAGCTCTTCGAGGGTGACAATCCAGTTGGGGCTGCGATCGTGCTCCAGCCCATGGTTTCGCCGAAGTACGCAGCGCTGGGCAGAGGCGGACTCCCCGAGTTTCAGCCGAGCCCGCGGGTCTTCAGCGGCTACCGCGCGTACGTCGAGCAGTACGCGGTGATGAAGACGACCGAGGGCGATATTACGTTCCGCATGCGTCCGGATGAGGCGCCAAACAGTGTGTGGAACTTCCTGGAACTCGCCGACGGCGGGTTTTACACGGGCGTGATCTTCCATCGCATCGTGGCCAAGCCCAACAAGTTCGTGATCCAGGCGGGAGATCCGCGTGGCGAGGGTTCGGGCGGTCCCGGCTATTTCATTGATCTGGAAGATTCGAACTTGCCTCACGATTTCGGCGTGCTTTCGATGGCGCGCTCGGGTGACCCAAACTCCAACGGCTCACAGGTGTTCGTGTGCCTGAGCCGGCAAGCGACCAAAGGACTCGATGGACGCTACACCGGCTTTGGCCAGGCCGTCTCGGGTGCCGACGTGATCATGGCGATCGCCGACACGCCCCTCACGGATCTGCCGGGGTCGCAGTCACCGATCGATCCGCCCGTGATTCAAACGGTCGAGCTTATCGATGCTGACCCGCGTGGAACTGGTGCGGATCCCGTGAAGGCCCCAGAGCCTGAGGCCTCGGGTGGGCGTTGAGCCGGATCTGATCGCTGAGACAAACAGTTTTTTTAGAAGCGGTATTCGCAGTTGATGCCGAGCGCAAAGTTCGGCTCGAGTCTCTGGCTACCAACTTTGTTGCCGCTGTTGTTCCGTAGGGTGAGTTCCCTGTAGAACGCCGAACCGATCAGCCCGGTGACGCTGAAATTGGGCTCGGGTGAGTACGTGGTCATGAAGTAAACGGGGACTGCTTCGTCCTCGAGCACACCGTTGGCGAGCGCGTTGTTGTCGTCTTCCAGCCTGAACTGATAGATGTCGAGCGCAGCGCTGACACCGACGGACCAGACATCGTTGATTTTGTACGTGATTTCAGCGCCCGGCAGGTCTGTCAGGGTCTTTCCGATATCGATGTGCCAGTAGTTGTCGATTTGCCAATTCAGAGTGGGCATCGGGAAGACGAGCGTGTAGTCCTCCATCTGTCCGAACACCACAATTGCCAGTCCGACAGAGAGTTCTTCGTGGAAGTGGTGTTTGAGGCCAAGAGAGCCGCCGTAGGTGAACGAGTCGTCGAAGAGTGCTTCGACCTCTCCGGATGTGGTGACATAGGCTCCGCCGAAGAGGGACCAGTCCTCATCGATCTGATGCGAAAAAATGGACGCGAGTTCGAGTCTCAACCCGTAGTCGATGGGATCGCCTCGGCCGGGACCGAAGTCGTTCCATGAGCGGAAGTCGTAGCCCATCGAGGTCTGACCGACGACGACGGTGACGTCTGTGTCGTCATCAACAGGGATCTCAGCTCCGATGCGTGTTTTGAGACCGTACGACGCGACTCTGCCGCCCTGGCGCCCTGCAGAGCGAGCCGGGAGATAGGCGTCGCCTTGGGCGTGTGCGAAGAAGCTGAGTTCCTTCGCGGGGGCGATGTAGAGCCCGGGGTCGTCGTCCTGCCCGAACCCCTGTGCTTGGGTAGGGGCGGCCAGTCCCGCCAGGAGAAGAACAGAAAGGCATTTTCCTGACATCACGATCCTCCGCGAGGTTGCCAAAGCGGTGCAACGGGGCGAGTATAGGTCTGTGAGTCCTCTTCATCGGCCAGCCGCCGATGGAGTGTCTAAACTCCACGACAACGGGGTGGTAACTCAATTGGTAGAGTGCCAGCTTTGCAAGCTGGAAGTTGAGGGTTCGAGTCCCTTCCGCTCCATTTCCCCTTCCTATCAAGCGAATTCTCACGCATGTTCGCACGATCGCTTCGTTCGCACTGAATAGTCCTATCGGACGTTGCCGGTCTTGCATTCAATGAGACGAGACCAGTCAGCCAAAAAGAAACGAACCGCCCACGTACTCGCGGGCGGTCCGAAATGACCCCGGCGGGATTCGAACCCGCGTTACCAGGATGAAAACCTGGTGTCCTGGGCCAGGCTAGACGACGGGGCCGGCCGTTGGTGGTGACTGTAGCTCGGCTATCGGTCGAGGTCACGGCGTAGGCTTTGAGAATGCCCCTGACGCCCCAAACGGAGCCCACGCCCCTGCCCGATCTCGCGGAATTTGGCGATGTCATGCTGGTGGGGGGGACATTCGACCCGCCTCACCTGGCTCACACCGGGCTGGCCGAGGCGGCTCGTGACCTTGTCGCGCCCGGGGCACAGCTCTATTTCGTGCCTGCAGCCCGATCTCCCCACAAGGAGACCGGACCTGATGCCGGAGATGGAGACAGGATCACAATGCTCCGGGTTGCGATCGCTCCGATCGAAGACACGCACGTCTGGACGGATGAGATCGATCGAGCCCGATCGGGGGAGCCGAGTTACTGGTTCAGGACGCTCGAGCGGGCACGTCAGTTGGTTGGGGAGGACCGAAGGCTGCTCTTTCTGATTGGCGCGGATCAGGCGCTGAGCTTTCACCGATGGAGCGAGCCCGGGCGGATTCTCGAACTCGCCGACGTCGTGGTGATCAACAGGGGCGAGGTTCGATCGAAGTCTGAGCTTGAAACTCGTTTAAAGGACACGCCTTTCATGAGTGAGCTGGTCGATGCGTGGTGCGATGTACCTAGCATGGATATCAGCGCAACCGATGTACGCGATGCGCTTGCTTCTGAGAATGAAAGCGACCTCACGGGCGTGTTGTCCCGCGAGGTCGCGTCGTACATTGGTCGTCACGGTTTGTACCGAGATTGATCAGCCGATCAGCTTTTTGAGTGCGTCGGCCTTGTCAGTCTTCTCCCACGTGAAGGTATCGAAGGTCTTGACGCCCTCGTGGGTCTCGACCTCGACAGTGCCCGGTTCGCGCCCGAAGTGGCCGTGGTACGCGGTGTGCGAGTAGATGGGTGCGTGGAGCTTGAGTGACT
>WUAK01000114.1 GCA_009827205.1 Phycisphaeraceae bacterium
CGCTGTCGGTCAGCATCGGGAAGTCCGGTGCGTCTCTTTGGATCCGTTCCCGAGGTCTCTTCGGGGCATCCGGGCGGTTGTCGTTGTTGCGGGCTTCTTGCAGCCTGATGTTCTGTTCGGCGATCGTTTTCAGGTTTTTGGCGGTCTCGTTGAACGGCTCTTTCTCGAGCACGCCGTTAATCTCGGCGAGCGCGAGATCGTTGCGCTCGTTCTTCATCAGCCAACGCGCGAGCTGGATGAGCTGCTCGGCGTCGTCGTCATCGATTGATGCGCGGACACTGCGGTAGCGATCCTCGATCGGAGCCTGGATGTACGACTCGCGGATCTTGCCAATCTCGATGGTCGTGCGGATGCCGTTGATGTTGAGCGTGATCGCCTCGTCGGTTTCCTCGACGAGTGTGCCCGTGATGACCTGCCCGTCGTGGAGGATGACGGTTGCGGTCCGGCCCTCGCCCTCGGGCTGGATGACATGCGTGAGCGGGGAGTTTGCCGAGTCGCCGGCGCCGAGCAGCAGAGGTGCAGACATCACGAGACCGGCTGCAACGAGTGCGAGCGGGACGAATCGACGCATCGGGTTGGGGTGTGGCTCGCCGGTCACCTGCACAGATTGTGCGGCAAGTCGGTCCCGATGTCCAGCGGCCCGGTCATGCGGCCTTCTTGAGAGCCTCTGGGAGGTCATCCGGCGTGAAGGAGCCCGCCGCTTTCTCGATCTCCGCGTAAATGCCGAGCATCACTTGTGTTCCGTCACCAAGGTCCTTGCAGATCAGTTGTCCTTCGCCGTCAAGCGAGATCTCGATAGGGCCTTCGATGTCTTGCAGGAGCACCGCGGAGAGACCGGCGACTCTGATCTCTGCGTTGTGGCACAGACGCCTGTGGATCGTGAGCCGCGGCGATTCCAATTCGGTTGCTGCGATCGCGGCACTGATCGACTCCGTGAGGACCTGGACTTTGCCCTCGTGTTCTGCCGCTTCGAACTGAAGTTGGGTCAGCAGTTCGGCCTTCGTGCTCGAGGAGTCGGGATCATCGTTGAGTTCGGCGATCTTGTTCAGGCAGTCCATTGCTCTTGCCCTGCACTTGTTGATGATGCCCAGGGCTTCGCTGATCATGACATCGAACTCGGGCACTCTGCCGAGTGTCATGACAGCGCGCGAACCAGTAGGTGTACCGACCTGTGCGAGCTCGCACTTACCGAGCACCGCGATCTCGCCGCACAAGAGTGTTGCGGAAGGCGAGACCATATTCCTTGTGACGATCACGTTGCAATCGTTGATGTCGTTCTCGACAGTAAGGTCACGGCCAACCCTGCAGTCGCACGCGTCAAGGTACGTTGTGTTCAGATCTCGTCCGGCGAATATTTTGCCCTTGCCCCGGCCTGCCATTCCAACTCGGAGG
The DNA here is from genome assembly GCA_009827205.1 of Phycisphaeraceae bacterium. Taxonomy (GTDB): domain Bacteria; phylum Planctomycetota; class Phycisphaerae; order Phycisphaerales; family UBA1924. The sequence goes on from WUAK01000114.1 coordinate 1,393, forward strand.
GCGATGTCACGCCCGGATACGAGCTCCGCGGCTTCGACGAGCCCGCCGACAGCAATCGACTTGCCCGACTGCACAACGAACCCGTCGCGCACGCCCTGCGAGATGACGATGCTGCCAGGGAAGTCGATGTTCCCTGTCGAGAAATCCACGTGCCCGTGAATCTCGAGTGTCGGGCTGACAGAGATCTTGTCACGTTCGAAGACCAGGCGGCCTGCGACCTTCGCGAAGATGCATCCGTCCTCGTGGCGTTCAAGTGAGTTGGAGTCGATCTTGGTGCTCGAGGCCTTGCCGGGTTTGGCTGGCACGTTGTTCCCGCAAACGTCGATGCCATCGGTGCCTTGGGTCGCCTTGCGGATCACACCGACCCGCTGTCCCGATTTCACGATCATAAAGGCTGAACGCTCACGGAAATCGAGCTGCTCGGCGTCCGAGTCCTCTCCCAGATTCTCGGGTTCGGTCTCTCGCTCGACGACTGACCTCCGTGATTGCTCGTAGACAACCTGGAGTTCGTGAGAGAGCTCGAAGGACTCGTCGTCGCCGTCGACGGGGCGTCTGCCTTCGGCGATGAGCGCCCGCATCGGGTTCACCTGTGAGAAGTCGTGGGTCTTGTACGACCCGATGGCATCCTGGATCCGCTTGGGCAGCGTCGAGCTCTGCTGTATGGCGTGCGAGAGCACCACGGCTGTTACGAACTCTACCGTTATCTCTGCCGGGTCCATCCCCTGCTGGAGGACAAGATACGATTCCATCTTGTCAGAGGAAGTCTGAACGGAGACTTTATTTTCGTTGTCTTGGGTCATGTGCGCGTCCCGCCGGCAATGAACCCCTTTACGCCGCCTTCTTGGTGAGCGTCTCGGTGATCCTCTGGCTGAGAGACTCAGGCGTGAAGGGCTTGACAACATAGTTGTTGACCCCTGCCTTGATGGCCTCGATAACTCGTGACTTCTCGCTCTCGGTGGTGACCATGATGATGGGGGTGTTCTTATCAGTCTGGCGTACGTGCTTGACGAATGTGATGCCGTCCATGTTGGGCATGTTCCAGTCGACGAGCATGAGGTCCGGCTCAAACGCGCCGACCTTCGAGAGAGCGTCTTGACCGTCGCAGGCCTCCTCGATCTCGGTGTAGCCCAGCTGCGTGAGAACAGACTTCTGGATCGAGCGCATGGTCTTGGAATCGTCAACTAGCAGAATTTTCATCGGACTTTCCTCGTGCGTAAGTTCGTCAATGTGTGGTTCAGGCTGCCTTGCTGGCGGCATTGGATTCACGGATCGCGATCTCGATCGCGAGATCACCCTGGCTCGTAGTACATGGGATAGTCACGCAGGGGGTATCGCTGCGCGAGGTGATCTGATGACCCGTCCCGATGACCACACTCGGGCAGCTGATCGAGACGTCTTTGTCAACGAACATGCCCTTGGCAGACCCAGAGACCATGTTGACGAGTTCTCCAACCGCGTCTGCGAAGTCCGGAGAATCCACCGGGAACTCCATGCCGCAGAAAGCGGTGATGAGTTTCGATGCGGTTTCTTTCGGGAAACTGAGGACGACGGAGCCGACCACGTCTCCGGACATCCCGATGATTCCAGACACGTCGTACGTTGCCGAGTTGCCCTGTTTGATCGCCGGTTGATTGATGGTCACGGGCATGTGCAACATGGTTGAGAAAACATTCTGGATGCTCTTAATGAACGGTGTGATGAATTGCGGGTCCATGTTGTTCCTATCCACGCCAGTTTGAGGCTGGTCCTGCTGGTCCTTAGCCAATATCAACCCTGTGATCGAACGATCTGAGGGTCCACTTGAGGACTGGATCTCAGCACCGGGAATTGGATTCCGGACCGTGTCCTTCGGAATTTGGTCGTTTGGCGAACCTTCGCCTGAAACGCCGTTGCAGTGGGCGTAAAAAGAGAATCGGCCGGCGAAGAACGCCGGCCGGTGCAATGCCCAGGAGAGGACTCGAACCTCCACCCTGTTTCCAGGACTACCACCTCAAGGTAGCGCGTCTGCCAGTTCCGCCACCTGGGCAATGGTGAGCCGGAAAAGCCATGGGTCTCTCCGGCGGGCGAAAGTATACGCACAGCTTCGCCCGAATCGACTCGCTCAGCGGAACAAGGCGCTCCTAGAGTCACGCCCGGGCACCGGTATCCGGACCCAGAACACCAAGGAGAGCCCATGGCAGCCGCGGAAACGCAATTCGGTGAAGCGATCGAGCACGCCCGGACAAAGGCCGAGGAGGCCGGTGTCTTCCTGTCCGTCAAGCTTGAAGGCGGTGAGTTGGTCTGTCAGGCGCTTGGCTCCGCTGAGGAGGCGTTCTACAGGCTCCAGCCTCGTAGTGAAGGCCTCTTTGTTGTTCTTGATATGAAGGATCGCTGGCAGAGCGAGTCGATCGAGTCTGACCTCATGCACTCGGGTGACTCGCTTGAAGAACTCTTCGACGAGGAGCTGGCCGAGCTTGGCTATGAGGGCGACACGCCGACGTATCAGCACTTCCGTGATGATGAGATGCGTTTCGTCTTTCAGTCGCCGGTGCCCATCGATGGCAGGTCAGCAGACGAGGCGGGTGTGATCGCATCCCAGTATCTTCTCGGATATGAAGCTTGTTTCCGTCAGCTCGGTGACATGGACGAAGACGACGGCGAAGAATAAGAGACCAGTTGGGACTCTTTTGAGGGGACGGGCCGAGACATGCGCATCCTGATGCTGGGCTGGGAATTCCCGCCCTTTATCGCCGGCGGACTTGGCACAGCCTGCAACGGGCTTGTGCGCGCACTGGATCGGCTTGATCAGGAAGTGCTGTTCGTCTTGCCGCGCGAGGCCGACGGCAACGTGACCGATAAGGTGCGCATCGTTGGTCCGAACGTCGAGCGCAAGTCCTCGTCAGCGCCGGCAGCACCCGCACCAGCTAGCAATTCTGATGCTGAAGCGGAGCACGTTTCAAGCAGTGTGCCCGCCTCGGAACAACAAACCGGTACCGACGGCTTCAAGAACGCGACATTCTTCTCCGTGCCCGCGGGTCGCACCAGCCCTTATAACGCTTTCGCACCGGAAGAACCGGGCTCACTGGAAACACTCGATAGTGAGCAACACCCAGCCAGCCCTGGGGCTGCGCCGGGTGCTATCCCGCCCGGCGTGACGCCCAAGCAGTACAAGGCGCTCGCGGCCGCGGGTGTTGCACCCTCGCCCGAGTCTTACGACGGGCGATCGGGCGACCACTACGGCGGGGACATGATCGGTGACTCCGCCCGCTATGCGAGGTTTGTGACCACGATCGCCGAGCGAGAGGAATTCGATGTCATCCACGCGCACGATTGGATGACGTACGCCGCGGGGGTTGCCGCTTCGACGATCAGCGGTAAACCTCTCGTCGCGCACGTTCACTCAACCGAGTTTGATCGCTCGGGTGAATCAGTCAACCAGCAGATTTACAACCTCGAACGCCTGGGCATGCACGCCGCGGAGCGGATCATCGCGGTCAGCAAGCTCACGCAGTCGATCTGTGTCCGTCGGTACGGCGTGGACCCATCGAAGATCGAAGTGGTGTACAACGGGATCGATGATGACCGCATGCAGCCGAGTCAGGCTCAGAACATCGCCAGCACAGACAAGATTGTTCTCTTCCTTGGGCGCATCACGATGCAGAAGGGCCCCGAGTATTTCGTGAGAGCAGCCAAGCGCGTGCTTGAGAAGTACGACAATGTGAAGTTTGTCGTCGCTGGTGCTGGTGACATGGCCGTACGCATGATCGAGGAAGCTGCGAACCTCGGGATCGGTCACAAGGTGCTCTTTACAGGTTTCCTGCGAGGCAAGGACGTCGATCGAGTCTTTCAGATGGCTGACTGCTATGTCATGCCCAGTGTTTCCGAGCCCTTCGGGATCGCGCCGCTCGAGGCGATGAAGAACGACGTGCCAGTCATCATCAGCAAGCAGTCTGGAGTGAGCGAGGTTCTTACGCACGCGCTGAAGGTCGATTTCTGGGATGTCGATGAGATGGCCAACAAGATTGTTGCCGTGCTCAGGTATCCGCCTCTGAGCCAGACGCTCCGCCAGCACGGCCCGATGGAACTTCGAGGCCTGACCTGGGACGGCGCAGCAAAGCGGACGGCCGATGTTTACCAGGCCGTCCGCGAGTTGGAACTCGTCTAGTTGTCCCACGATCCGGCCTGCGCGGCAGACCGGGGATCAGGCGCCGCCGATTTCCTCTTCAGGAATCTTCTGCTTATCTACCTCTTCCTCGAGTTCTTGCTGCTTCTCTTCAGAGAGGTCTTCGATCGCGCTCTTGGGTGGATCGCCGCCGCCACCTCCGAGGAGGTTTGCGTACGCGAAGTACCCCGCTGCGCCAAGCAGAACAACGGCGATGATGATCTTGATCGTGTTGCCTGAGCCCCCGCCCGAGCTTTCTCCGTCAGCCATGACAGTCTCCTTCGTCAGTCCCCGCGCCAAAGAAATGGGCGCTCACCAATCAATCGGGCAGAAGAGCCCAGATAGTGCATTCTACGGCAAATGGGACTGGCTTGTGCGGTATTGCACAGTAAACGCCTGATCAGGCAGCAATTAGCCGACGTCACGCCTCTGGAACAGGATCACTGCCAGGCAAAGGAACGCGCCGATCTGGAGCACGCTGTAGATAGCGAGCCTGATGATGTGCGATGTGGGGATGATCCTGTTCTGCGTTACGGCATCCAGCAGCCAGAAGTAGCTCATGTTGGGCACGACCGACCACGCCGTGAGCGCGATCGGATTCACGCTCGTCGGCTCTGTGAACAGGTAGTCGCCCGACTGGGGTGGCCTTGCGACAGGAAGTGAGCGGGATCCGATGTTCTGGATAGTCAGCGTCTTGCGTTCTGCCGATTTGATGATCAACGCGGGCTTCGTGCTCGCGTCGAACAGCAGAGATTCGTCTGTCACGTCGCCCTCGAACGGCGCGTAGTCGGGGACAGCCATCCCGAGCCCCTGAGGGCTTGGTGCGTAATAGATGGGCATCCCTGGCTTGAGCGCTTCCTTCGGGAAGTTCTCGAGCGTGAGCTCGTATCTCGCACCGCGGGTGAGGAAGTCGGTGAACTCGAGGCGTTCCGGCTCAGCGGTCTCGACGATCGCAGTGAACTCGTTCACAAAGGCACGCTTGCCGAGCAGGTGGTTGGAGAGCAGGCCGAGCACGAAAACGCCTACGCAGATCACGAGCGTCATGACCTGGCTGAGCCTCGTCGATGCAGCGACCGCGACCGCGGTCATCACCATGATGGCAAAGAAGAGCGAGAGGCTCGCGAGCATGACTTGCGGCTTGAAGTCGGTCCCGATGGGCTGCAAATCCCAGTGCTTGTCAAAGATGAGCGTCACGACATACGCGATCGGGACAAGCACGGCCATGAGGATGACCGAGACCTGTGGGAAAGACCAGCCGTAGAAAAAGTTGGTCCAGCCCGCGACAAGCATCGAGAACACAACAGCGCTGACGCTGAAGACGACGACCGGCATGTCGACTTGGTCAGAGGCGTTGGTCATGACTTCGTGTCGGACACCGAAAAGCAGGAAGCAGATCATGATGACGGTCGCCAGCAGGATCGCGCCTGTGACACCCAGATACTTCCCGAACACAACGGTGGGTCTTGCGATCGGCTTCGAGACGATCGTGAGAATTGTCTTGTCTTCGATCTCCCGGCTAATGACAGCCGTGGCCTGGAACGCGGCGAGGATCATGCCTGTGACGAAGACAGTTGCCAGCCCCACATCGAGGAGCATCTTGTCGTCACCGTGCACCTCGGCCGAGGTTGTGTAGCCCATCGAGAATCCGCTCGCGGCTGTGTTGAGGGCCTGAAAGAGCCCTGAAACCGCGATGAGCACAAAGAAAAGCGGCTGCCTGAGGCTCTCAGTAAGCGTGTTCCGAGCGATGATGAGGGTCTGAAAGAGCATGGTCGGCGTTGTGTTCCCGTCTCAGATCGTCCCAGGGAGGTTGACCTGGCTTGGCTTACGGCTCAAAGGCCGCAAAGTTCATCGCGCGGCTGAACATAGTGCCGTCCCGATCGTAGTTCAACGGCAGCGTATCTGCGCTCAGTCGAAACCACCGGTGGGTGGAAAGGCGAACCCGGGGCGCTGAGAATGCTGCCCGGCAGCACCGGAAGGAATCGATGCGGCGGAGTCGCATCTCCCGCGGAAGCGGGGATCGGATGGAGCCAAGGCCCTCTCCAAAGGCTCGGCAGGCCGGAATTTCACGACTCTGTAGTCCTCTGACAGGAAGCAACCATGCGGGCGGATCACCTGTCCTACAAGCGGGCAACCAACGTTTCGATGCTGGGCGTGGCCATTCAGGTCGTGCTGGGTATCGCTCTGCTTCTCTACGGCCTCATCAAAGACGACAGCGCGGGCGTCACCGCCTCGTTCCTCATCCTGCTCGGTACCGCGGTCTGGATCGCGCTTGCGATCATCTTCGATCAGCACAGACGCGAGCGGCTCGAAGCCGTCGAGCATGAGAACTTTGCTGAGCAGGATCTCTCAAGCTCGAGCGTTTTCGACGAGGCGCAGGCCGATCTCCGGGTCGCCGCCAAGCGACTCGACTGGCTCTACAAGTTCATGCTCCCGGCGGTCAGCATCGCCATGGGCATCGCGCTGATCTCGGTCGGTTGGCTCCGCCTTGGCAAGGGGCCTGAGACCTTCGAAGACCAGCTCAACGAAGGGCTGATTCAGCAGACGGGGCAGGGGCATCACGGCTGGGCGATCGCGTTCGGCATCGGTATCGGTGTCATCGGCTTTGTCTTCGCGCGTTTCACCTCGGGTATGGCGCGAGCCAAGGTCTGGGAGAACCTGCGCGGCGGATCTGTCTACTCAGTGGGCTCTGCGATCTTCGGGCTCGCGCTGGCGATCGCGCACTTCGCCGATCTGGCAGGGCTCGGTCAGATTCTCTCCAGCCTGAACACTGTCCTTTGTGTCACGATGATCGTGCTGGGCGCGGAGATTTTCCTGAACTTCGTGCTCGACATCTACCGCCCGCGTCCGGCTGGTGAGTACCCGAGGCCCGCGTTCGATTCTCGTCTGCTCGGGTTTGTTGCAGCGCCGGACCGGATCGCCG
>WUAK01000115.1 GCA_009827205.1 Phycisphaeraceae bacterium
GAAAAACTGGATAATGGTAAAGGGCAGCAGAACGAGCAGGAAAATGATTCCCGTGGCGAGAACGACCATCGAGAACACACGCCCGATATCGCTCTCGAAGGTGATGTCACCGAAGCCGAGTGTGGACATGACTGTGAGGGTCCAGTAGAACCCGGTGACCCAGGAGTGTCTCTGACCCTCGTGCTCCATGATGAAGTGGAAGAGCACGCTGTACACAAAGACCAGCACCATCAGGATGATGATGAATTGGGCGAGGGATCGGATGTTGCGCTGAGTCCTGCGTTCCTGGAAGAAAACGAGGATCTGCGAGGTGCTGAACTTCATGGGTGGGTAGCTTATCCGACTTGGCGGGCGGCTACAGCAGGGAAGCTAGCGGGATTCTGGAAAGGGATCCGTTATTCTGCGCCACGGTTGATTCGGGTTCCTTCAGCGTGGCTCTCGAAGAAGTGGATCTTGCCTGAGTCGTAGGCGATGTGGATATCCGATCCTGCAGCTACACCAGTTTGCAGCGGGACACGGGCGATCATCGCTATGTCATCATGAATCCGAATCTTGATATCCATCTGGTCACCCAGCGGTTCGACCTGGTCGACCTTCGCGGGGATCGAATCTGAGCTCCCCTCCGAAGCCAGCAGGATCGATTGAGGACGGATGCCCATGACAGCATCGCTCTCCGTGTCGGGCAGATTCGAGACGGATCCGGTGAAGATATCGAACCCGTTTCGCGAGAAGCGCGTCTGGCCTGCCTTCACTTGGAGTTTGCCCTCGATGAAATTCATCGCGGGGCTGCCGACGAAACCGGCTACAAACCGGTTGGTGGGGTTGTTGTAAATATCGATCGGCGTTCCGACCTGCTGGATTTGTCCTGCATTCATGACGACCAGGCGAGACCCGAGCGTCATCGCTTCTTCCTGGTCGTGCGTGACATACACAGTCGTCGTAGCCAGTCGCTGATGAAGCGATTTCATCTCGGTGCGCATCGCAACACGCAGCTTGGCATCCAGATTCGACAGGGGCTCGTCGAAGAGGAAGACTTTCGGATCTCGAGCGATCGCTCGCCCGAGTGCGACTCGCTGGCGTTGTCCGCCCGAGAGAGCGCCGGGTTTGCGTTTGAGCAGATCGTGAAGGCCGAGCACTTCCGAGACGTTCTGCACTCGTTTGTTGATCTCGTCCTTGGGCATGCCCGAGATCTTGAGCGAGAAAGCGATGTTCTTCTCTACGGTCATGTGCGGGTAGAGCGCGTAGTTCTGGAAGACCATCGCAATGTCGCGGTCCTTCGGCGCGACATCGTTGACGACTCTATCACCGATCGAGATCTCGCCCTTCGAGATTGACTCGAGGCCTGCGATCATTCTGAGAGTGGTCGATTTGCCGCAGCCGGACGGACCGACGAGCACAACAAACTCGCCAGACTCTATCGATAGATTTACGTCCTTCACTGCGGAGACATCGCCCGCGTAGATCTTCCAGACGCTGTTCAGTTCAACTGCGGCCATGGGCTCAACCCTTTACTCGACTCTGAATGGAATATTGGAAGAACCACCGCTGCCGTTGCCGTCACGAACATAGACGTACAGTCTGTACTCGCCCGGCTGATCAGGGGCCTTGATCGTGGCAGAGCCCGATGATGTCTGCTCCAGCACACAATCTGGCACGATACTGGGGGTGTTTTCGAATGCGCCGCCGTGCTGCTTGTCGGTGCTCTCGTAACGAACGAGCCATTCATACGTGAGGTCGTCTCCCTCTGGATCGGTCGCGTCGATGGATGCCTCAGCGATATCGCCGGGTGCAACGGTGCTGAAGAAAAAGGGGGAATCGATGGTGTCGAGCAGCGGCGCGCGGTTGTCGGGGTACGAGCCTGACCAGATCTTGGCCATGACATCGACCGTGGCGGTCTTCTCCCCCGAGCGGAGGAACATGCTGTACCACGTGTCGGTTCGTTCCTGCTTGTCGCCCCAGAGGAAGACGAGTCCCCCCAGGCAGCGATCGGGCTGGTAGGTGATAGCGCTGTTGTGGAAGGCGGCGTACGTGCCGACTTTGTCTTCAACGCTTGGCTCGATCTCGGCGCCCCAGGGCGTCAGCGCGGTCTCCCAGTGACCGATAGGCCCGTACTCGCTGATGATGTACGGACCGTCGTAGCCCTGTCTGAGTATCTCCTGTGGTACAGAAGGGAGGCCGGCGTACGCGTTGATCCCGAGGATGTCGATGTTCGGGCAGTATTGCGCGAAGAGTCTCGCCTGCTGGGGCCAGACACCTGCAAGAGCGGTGAAAGTCGGATGGTTCGGATCTAGCCGCTTAAATTCCGCAGCGAGTTTGTCGAGTTCCCTGAACACTCGAGCGGCATCCGGGCCTGCGACCTCGTTGCCCACACCCCACATGAGCAGAGCGGGGTGGTCTCGCCACTTCGTGACAAACTCCTCTATGTCTTTGAGCTGAGCAGCGACTTGCTCGGGGTCGTCGTAGTCAAAGCCGCCATTGGGGTGTTCCACCCAGTACCCGGCGCAGACCATGAGGCCGAGTTCCTCGGCGAGGTCCATGACGGACATGGTCCGTCCGTCGGGCCATTCCCGTGGGACGAGTTGATCGGCACCCCAGGTGCGGATCGTGTTGCCGCCTAGTTCGGCAAGGAGCTCGAGATTTGTATCACCGCCGGCGCCCTTGATGAAGTAGGGCTGACCGTCGACATAGAGCTGCCAGTGTCCCGAATCAGCATCTTGCTCAACAGTAACGGTCTGCGCCGAACAAGCTGTGCACACGAGGGCGCACACGAGCAAACATACAGTTCTCATTCCCCTGCCTCCTTGGGAGAGTCGATACCTTTCGCTCGTTCCCAGATTGTCTTTCCTTGCGAGCGGATGACGTCGCCGTAGTAGTGGGCAGAGCTCTTGAGTGTGCGCTGCTGGGTGACGAAGTCGACATGGATGAGCCCGAAACGCTGGTGATATCCCTCGGCCCATTCGAAATTGTCGAGCAGGGACCAGTGGAAGTACCCGTGCACCGGGATGCCGTCTTCCATCGCGGCGTGCAGGGCACGGAGGTGTCGCGCAATGTAGTCGATACGCTGTGGATCCTGAACACGACCCGAGAGATCTATCCAATCGGCGTTGGACATGCCGTTTTCGGTGATGATGATGGGTTTCTGATAGCGTTCGAACAGGAACTGCGCACCCCAGCGGAGCACCTCGGGTGTGATCTCCCAGCCGAAGTCTGAGCGTGGAGTACCGACACAGGGCGGGATGATGTCGGGCTTGCCGTCTTTGCCCGCCCTGACGAGATCTCCTCGATAAATGTTGACACCGAAGAAGTCAATTGGCTGACAGATGGTGTCCATGTCATGGCGCCAGTCCTTGTGCAGGATCTTGTCCATGCGCGGCTCGAGTTGCTCGGGATAGGACCCGAAGAAGACAGGGTCGTTGTAGAGCGTGTTGCTCCAGATCGGGTTGTCGCCCGTACCGATGGTGCGCTGCCTGGCTGCATCGATGTCTTCGATTGATTCGGTCGCAGGGATGCCGCACACACCGACGGGCGCCCAGCCGATCAACGGCTCAGACTTGGCCTCATTGCGGATGATCTTGGCGGACTTTCCGTGAGCCAGTAGAACGTTGTGGTTCATCCTGAGCTGGTCATCTAGTGGGAGCTTGGTACCGGGTGCGTGCTCCGCTTCGCCGTGTGCAATCCCGATGAAAACCTGCGGCTCATTCAGAGTAAACCAGTGCTTCACGCGGTCGGAGAGGCTGTCCACGATGACTTTCGTGTACTCGGCAAACCAATCGGAAACGTTCGGGTTGAGCCAGCCGCCTCGATGGTAGAGCGATGTCGGGAAGTCCCAGTGATACAGGGTGAGCCATGGCTCGATATCGTTGGCCAAGAGCTCGTCGACGAGTTTGTTGTAGAACGCGAGCCCGGCATCGTTGACCTTGCCAACACCGTTTGGGATGACTCGAGGCCAGCACACTGAGAAGCGGTAGGCCTTGAGCCCAATCTGCTTCATAAGCTGGACATCTTCCTTGAAACGATCGACGTGTTCGCAGGCAACCCTGCCCGTGTCGCCGCCTCGGATGCGCCCGGGTTCCTGGCAGAACTCGTCCCAGATGCAGGAGCCCCGCTGGTTATTCTCAGCTGCTCCTTCGATTTGGTATGAACTCGTCGCTGCGCCCCATACAAAGTCACTGGGGAAGACCTGGTTCTTGCTCAACGTACTACTCCGATTCTGGGTCAGCCCTTGACGGCTCCCGATGAAAGGCCCGCGATAAAGTCACGCTGCAGGAACAAAAACAGCGCGGCGACTGGCAGGATCGACACGAGTGTTCCTGCCATGAGCAAACCGTAGTCGCTGTAATAGGCGGTTTGCGTCTGATAGATCACAACAGAGAGCGGCTGCTTCTCTGCCGATTGAAGGACAATCTGAGGCCCGATGAAGTTGTTCCACATAGCAAGGAACGTGATGATGAGGAACGCACCAACCATCGGCCTGAGCATGGGCAGCGCGATCACAAGGAAGATGCCGAACTCGCCCAGCCCATCGATTCGAGCGGCTTCCAGGATAGATTTCGGCACGCTCTGGAGCGTAGCTTGACGGAACAGGAAGACCCCGAACGCCGGCGCAACTGCCGGGAGAATAAGTCCCGTGTAGCTGTCGAGCAGACCGAGGGTGTGGAGCCACTGGTAGCTCGGGGCGATCAGCAGTGGGGGCGGGATGATGAGGGCTGCGAGCACGAGCCACTCAAACGCTCTCTTGCCCTTGAATTCAAGAGCCGCTGAAGCGTAACCGGCGAGTGCGCAGATGAAGGTCGCCAGCACCGCGGTCGTAGCGGATAAGAAGACAGAGTTGACGAGTGCACGTCCTATGCCAATCTCAGATTCGAAGAGCCTGCCGAACTGCCGGATTGTGAGCTGTGACCAATCGATCCCCAGGGCACCCTCGCCGATTGGGATGAACGTGTGCTCGAGGAACCCCTGCTCTGTCTTGAACGCGGATATCACGAGATACAAGAGCGGCACGATGACCACGATCGAAACCGCGATCAGCAGCAGGTGTACGAGCACCCAAGGGATGGAGATCGAGAAGCGTTTGCCGTTCACAGACGCACCTCCGATCTGTTGAGAATCCGTTGTGTGATGGCTGCCACACTGAGCAGGGCAGCGATAAGCCAGCCGATCGCCGTCGCGTAACCCAGGTCACCGATCTCAAACCCGTTCTTGAACAGATAAGTAACGAGCGTCAGCCCGCTGTCCTGAAGGCCCATGCCTTCGGGGAGCATGATGTACGCGAGCTCGAAGACCTGGATACTGCCGATCACGGAAAGAAGGACAACGAAGATGGCGACCGGTTTGATAGAGGGCAGCGTGACAGCGAAGAACCTGCGGATCGGGCCGGCGCCGTCGATCATCGCGGCTTCCTCAAGCTCTTTTGGCACATTCTGAAGGGCGGCGAGGAAATAGATCATGTTGAATCCCGCGTACATCCAGAGCGCCGTGATGATCAACGCGGGCATGGCGAGCGTCTCAAGCCAGGGGATGCCGAGAATCTCAGATTTACTAGGGAGCCACCCACCGATGACCGGCAGGCCCCTGATGAGATCAGCGCCGCCTGCAAGTATCGAGTTTACGAGCCCCTTTTGCTTCTGGAACATCACCATCGCGAGGACAGCGACAAAGACGAGACCGACCAGTTGAGGCGAGAAGAACAGCAACCTGAAGACGCCCCGCCCGAGGATGTGCTTTCGGTTCAGCACAAGCGCAAGTGCGAGAGCCACGGGCAACTGGATAAGCACAGAACCTGCGGTGAACACGAGCGTGTTGCGTAGAGCGGTCCAGAAACGAGGATCACCGAAGGCTCTGGAGAATTTTTCCATGCCAACATCGATTGATGCGTCCGGGCCGAAGGTGTGCTGCGTGGCCAGCGGCACCGACTGGAAAAGTGGGACCAGCGTAAACACAAGGAAGAGAACCAGAAACGGAGCGAGGAAGAGGTAGGGGGCTACCTTGGTGTCTTTGGTCACGGCGACACCTCTTCTGAATCTGACCGAAGGAAGGCGTTGGCATCAACGATCGTCTTGACCTGTATATGAGCCAGTTCCATATTCCGTTTCGCGATCGGTTCAATCTGCTCCGGGGTGTAGAGTTCCTGCGCCACTGCTTCCTGCTTCGTGCGGGAAACCGCGTTCTGAACAGCCTCACGTGCTTGCTTGAAATATGGTGTCGCAGGCCTGTTTGGGACGCTGTCAGCGAGTTCGATGTACATCAAGCCCTTGCGCTGTCCACCGAAATACGCGTCGGGTTCCGCGAAGACCGGGTTGTCCCAGTGCTCTCGGATAGGTGTGATGATGTCGCCTGAACGGTAAAGATCGAGTGCGAGTTCTTCAGACAGGTATAGGTGCTTCGCGAACTCCCAAGCCTCGTCTTGTTTGCTCGAAGTCTTGGCGATGCCCAGCATTGATCCGCCCCAAACGCTCGTTCGTGTGCCCCCTGGCTCCCACGCGGGTAGCGGGATGAGCTTGACCTTGCCTTCAAGCGATGGGACGTTGTAGCGCCAGACGTTGCACATCCAATCGGGCATGAGATAGCACAGTGCGTGGCCGTCAAGTTTGAGCTGGTCGCCGGTGGGGCTGAACTCGGGCACGTGGGTCGCAACACGATCGGGCCCGATCATCCACGAAACCATGTGCGAGACAGTCTTGACGTTGATGTCTCTATCAATGGCAAGCGTGCCATCGGGAAGAAATGCACCGCCTCCGGACTGCAGCAGGAGCGTCTCGAGCATGTCGGACTCGCTGTCCCACAGGCTCATGACGTAGCGATCCATCGGGTCACCGTCGCTCCGGCGCTGCTGCAGCGGGCGCAAGACTCGGTAAAGATCATCCCAGGTCTCGACGGCTTGCATGTCGATCCCTGCTTCTTCGATGATATCGGCTCGGTATGCGAGCATGACCGGGTGCACATCGTGCGGGATCCCGAAGATTCGACCCTCATATGTCCAGGGGCTCAGCGACGGTTTGTTGATCTTCACCAACAGCCCCTCTTCTTCCAGGCTGTCGGTGAGATCAACAAAGCCAACCGCATCGAGCGGCCCGGCAAAGGTCAGGCTCGCGGACGAGCGTTCGGCTTCCAAAAGGTCAGCGGTTGGTACCTCACCTAGAAAGCCGCCCAGCATGCGGCGGTCCATCACTTGTCGCCCGATGAGGAACATATCGACCTCGGGCTTGCCCTCGGTGTTCCAGTCGTCAACCGCGGGAACGTAGATGTCGTAGTGCGGCTTAGCGAATGTCCACATTGTCAGCTCGCCGGTGTGACGAGCCGTTTCCATGAATGCGATCGTGATCCCTGAAATAATCGAGAGGACAAGCATGACAGCCACGCCAGGCGAGAGCGCATAGCGCAGCGGCAGGCTTACCAGCTTCGAAGATCTCGGGGTCACGTCCTGTCCCACTTCCCATTCCCGTCCATAGAAAGGGGTGTACCGGCGTTCCGGTACACCCCTGTTTGGAACATTATCTTACAGGCATTATCAGTTGCACGTCGCGCCGCTGGCGATGCCGAGGTTGAACGCATTGATCCACGCTGTGAAGTCGGAAGGCTCAACCGATCCGTTGCGGTTGACGTCCGCATCGGGGTTGTTGTTGTTAAAGTTGTTGATCCAAGCGGTGAAGTCGGCGGGCTCAATGGTGCCGTTGCCATTCTGGTCAGCACAAGGGCCGCCTGCTGCCGCGATCTCAAGGTTTGCTTCATCGAAGATGATCGCACCGACTGCCTGGTCGCCGCCGTCGATGACGGTGTCACCGTTGTTGTCAGCGGTGGGCTCGGCCTGCGAGAGCAGGAGCACGATCTGGGCTTCTGCGGTCCCAGCGGGGGCAACGGCCGAAACGCTGTGATCAACGAAGGAGCCACTCGGGGTGGTGTCGTCAGCAACAATCAGCGGGTTGTCCGAGAGGACATTGCCCGAAGCGTCGAGGTAGACGAGCGAGAGCACGGCAGCGTTGCCCGGAGCGAGCTCGTCGCCTGGGTTGGGCTGGACTTTGACACTTGCTTCCCAATTCTCACCCGGAGCAGCCGGCACGCCCTGGAAGACACCAGAGTCATTTGCGGCGCCGTTGAACTGACCGAAGATGAAGCATGCGGCGTCACCGTCGGAGTTTGGCACTTCAAAGTTCTGGCCGACGTTACCGATGCCATTGCCGAATGAGGTCCATGATTCGAATTCACGGCCGAAGACGCCGTTCTCGAAGCTGCCGTTACGGAACGGGATCGGGTTGCCTGCGCTCATGAAGTTGACTGCAGCGAGGTCGTAGTGTGCCGCACCGCCTGCCTGGTCGCCGGCATCGATTACGGAGTCACCGTTGCCATCGGAAGTTGCCTCTGCTTGCGAGAATCCGATAACGATCTGAACCTCGGCGGTACCGAGCGGGTCGACCGCCGAAACAGTCCGGTTCAGGTACGTA
>WUAK01000116.1 GCA_009827205.1 Phycisphaeraceae bacterium
CACGGGACTGTGTAAGTACGCGTTCAGTCATGTCGAACTCGCGCCTGTCGTAGCCCTTGACAAGGAGTTTGTGGAGCGTACCGCCCTCGAAAAAGAGGCCGCTCTTGAACACGAGAATGACACCCACCACTAGCAACAGGCACGCGGTCATCGCGATGATCGTGTTCTTCTCAAACTTGAGTTTGTGGCCTCGAGCGATCCATTCATAAAGAAGGATCGCAGCGGGAAGCGTGACCGCGAACTGCTTCGTTCCAAGCGCCAGGAGCCAGCAAGCGAACGCTCCGATCCACCAAGCGACCCTGCTCTTTATCTGTGCGTTGTCTGCTTCTCTGCCGTAGATGAAGCAGAGCAAGCCCGCAATGTAGAACAGCGCACAGAGACTCGTCATGCGCTGGACGATGTAGGTGACAGACTGCGTCTGGATCGGGTGTGCCACGAACACGAGCGCTACACCAAGAGACATCATCGTGATCTCGGCTGGCGTGAGCTCTCGCTTGATGAGCAGCGGGAACAGCCGCCTTGCGAGCAGGTACACCGCAAAGCCCGCGAGCATGTGGATGATTGTGTTGACCGCGTGATAGCCGGCGACCTCGAGCCCTCCGAAGTAATGGTTGAGCGCGAATGAGAGGTTCGCGACCGGTCTCGGTGTGGGGCTGCCAGAGAGTGAATTCCTGACCGAGTCCGCATTGAACTCGGTCATGTGAACGTTCGGGTTCTCGACGATGTTCTGGAAATCATCGAAGATGAACTCGCCGTCAAGCGTGTGGGCGTAGCAAGCCCACGTCACAATCGCGATCACGAGCATCGGCAGCACGCCCAGAGCGAGCCGCTTGCTTGCCGATCCTTCGCTTGCTCTGCCGAGCTCGGTCATTGGTGCTGGTCCTGCTGAAGAGACGTGAAGCCAATTTTTTTTATCACTTGCCAGCGAACTCGTTCAATGATTGCGAGATCCAAAGCTCCGAAGAACACTCCAACAGGCCCGCCCCTGTCCCGAGCGGGGTTGTGTTGGTTGCCTGGGTTGTCGTTGGCTTCCGTATTCATGGTGAGTCTCAGCGTATCCGCGAGCACATCGATCAGTGCCAATCTATCGGCTGATAATTCCTGGAAGAAGCACCAGAAGCTGCCGCATTCGGGCGGATCATTGAGCGGTCTGGACGGGTGTGGGGTCACGACGAACGCCCCCGCTTCCATGCGAGCAGGTTGCGCATGGGCCATCGTTTGGCGGCGGCAAGCATCAGCTTCCACACCTGAGCGCGAAGGGGCTGCAGAACAAGTGTCCGGTGCACCAAAGGCACCTCGTCTGTGTGCCAGAGCGTCTTGAATTGCGCCACGCCCTTGGCACTCTGACCCGAGGGCATGAAATCGAAGCCGTCTTTGCAGGCCTTGATCGCGTCCTCGACAGCGGTATGTAGCAGAACCTTGTTCGCTTCGAACTTGCGACCTTCAGCGGAAGAGACAAGCATCAAACCGTGCGAGAGGCGCTCAGAATCAACAACGAGCATCGCACCGATCCGTTTTCCTTCATGGAGCGCCACGCTCAAGCGGGCGAGACCCCTGGGTGCGAGTTCCTCGACGACCGACCGGATGAGCGCCGGCTTGTATCGTGCGACGCCGCCCGTTCTGCTCATGGTCTCAAGATAGAACTGGTACAGAGAATCGATCGAGTCGCTGTCGTCGCGGATCTCGACAGCGACACCCCGTTTCCACGCGCGTTTGATCTCTTGTCTGCGGATTCTCTTGTAACTCGCTAGAAGCGATTCGGGCGTGAGTCCCTCGAGCGGCAAGATGTTGGTCTGGTCGGCGGTGCACTCGAAGCCAGACCAATCCCGCTCGGGCTCTCCGGGGTACCCGACGAGTTGGATCTGGCTGAGATTGTGCGCCCTGCCGAGCTCTCTGAGCAGATCGCGGAGTGTGTCGTTGTCTGGGAGCGAGCCGATCAGCCCGCCGTAGGGGTAGCTGAAGTAGCCCGTTCGGATGCCCGCGGCTGAGACGACGACACCCAACGCGCCGCTCCGGGGCTTGCCGTCCTCTGTGATGACAAACGCGAGCGATTCATCGGACACGCCTGCGCGGAGCACGGGCTCCCACGCGCTGTCATGAAAGAGCAGATGCTCGTGCTCGGCGCAGAGCGAGAGCCATGCGCTACCCGATGGATCGGTCTGGCTGATCGCCCAGGTCATGCGTCTTTGTCGTTGCCCTGGCCAGCCCGGTGCCACTGAGGGTTGTTGCGACCCGCGCGGACCATGATCTCACGCATTCCAGCGAGTCTCTTGGCGCGCTTCTTGAGTTCCTTGATCCCAGCTGGGCCCCGCAGAAGTTGAGGCACGGCGGCGCGGGCTGCGTTCGAGAGCTTGCGCAGAGTGCCGGTCTGCTGGGCGCCAAGCTCCGTGACGTGGTTCGGTGTGTATCCAAGCTGGAGCATCTGCCTGCCCGCGATGCGCTCGATGGCTTTCTGCTCGCGGACAGAGAGCTCCTTGAGGAACTTGCCCTGATTGCTCGTCATGACGGGCTTGGTCAGATTCTTCCACCCGATCGCGGCATCGGCGCTGGTCTTGGCTTCTTTGCCTTTGTGAAACTCGAGCATCGAATCGTCGAACTGTTCGCCGATCGCTGCGCAGATCCGCCGCAACTGAGGCTCGGCATCGGCGATCAGGTCCTCATAGTGCACAACTGTGATACGCGCGGGGTCCTGCTCCATGCTCAGGAAGTGCAGCGCGTACGCCTGCTCGGCGGACCACATCTTGGCAGCGTCTTTCACACTGCCGGGATGACCGGGCGATTTCTTCCAGCTCAGGGCCATGTCGCGGGCATCACGCACGAGATAGACAAAGTGAGCATCCGGAAAGAGCACAACGAGGTCGGGCGCGTGCTGCATGTTCCCGTTGTCTTTGATGAAGAGTCTCGACTTGTTGTCGTGCTTCGCCGCCAGGCCGTAGAGCGACCGGACGAGCCCCGGGAATGAAGGCTCGTCGCAGAACTCGACGACCTGCTCGGGTGTGGGCAGGTGGGGCCAGCCGCGGAGTTGGATGTCAACGACGTGGACCATGTCCTTGGCCAGCTGCGCGAGCGCTGGTGTGTTGGTGAGCGGGCCGTAGTTTGGAAGGAGCGGGACGAAAACCTTGACAAGGTGCGGTGAGTGCGGCGCGCATAGCTTTGGGTGACTGTCCATCATCACGCGGATGAGGTTGCTGCCCGAACGCTCTGAACTGAGTAGAAAGACTGGGCCGCTCACGAGTCATCCTTTGCTGCAGGTGTTGATAAGGTATCTTTGTCCGCCTGATCGGTCTGTCGTTGCAGGATCCAAAAACAAGGCGCTCCGATCCCCAGGCTGACCACCAGATTGACGACACGGACGAGAACCAGCACGACAGCGGTCTGTGCCGAGGTCACCGCGAGCATCTGGGCGTAGTAGAGGCTGACCATCTCCTGAAAGCCGACGGAGCCCGGCGTGAGCCTGATGAGCGAGCCAACGCGCTGAGACGACATCAGAAGCAGACCGCCCGGGGTGTCCATTTGTATACCGAAAGCCCCGAAAGCCGCGATCATCCCCACAACAGTGACGAGCATCGAGAGCAGGACGACCGCCGATGCGCTCACGATGAGCCTTGGCGAGCCCACGATCATGTGCCATCCTTCGAGGACTCGATCGGTCTTGGTACGCAGGTTGCCAGCATCGGGGATAAGTTTCGGCGAGACAACAAGTGCGATGCACCCGAGCAGGATGACAGCAAGCACAACCCCGGCGATGGGGTCAATGGTTGCGTCCCGCGAGGCGAGCCAGCCCATCGCAACGAGCCCGAGCGCTGCGCTCGCCGCCAGGTAATAGATGTACAGAGCCGCCATGGTGCTCGCAAAGTGCTTGAGAGGGAGCGCATGGACCTGCTTGAGGTATGCCGCGCGGTAGCCCGCTCCGACAGGCAATATCAGGAACTGGTTGAGCATCAGCGCTGCATAATCAAGTTTGATCGTTTCGACGAGGCCGATCGGCGAGCCGACGCGCCGCAGGAGTTGCCATTGGAAGACTGCCCGAAGAACCATCCGTGTGATCATGAGCACCGCAAGGACCAAGACCAACAGCGGGTTCGTGATCCTCAGCGACGAAATGGCATCCCAGTTCTTGTTTAGGTACCACCACGCAGCGCCGAGCACAAGCGCGAGACAGACGAGCGTGATGAGCTTGCTCGCCTTCATGAACCAGCCCCGATGTCAGACAGGAACCGCTTGGCTGTTTGTGTGATGTCGAATGTGCCCGCGAGCGATCTCACCTCGGCTTCATACTGCTTAGGACCGCTCCGCTCGAAATCGCGAAGGGCTTGCGCCAACCCATCGACATCCTCTGGCTGGACAACGATGCCCGCGGGTGTTTGGCGCAGCAGGTCGCCCATGTCGCCCACGTCCGAGGCGATAACAGGTGTGCCAAGCTGAAGGGCGTCGGAGAAGACGAGCGGGATGCTCTCGTTGCGCGAGGGGATGAGCAGGCAATCGGCGCTTCGGACACGTGCGCGGACCTCGTCGCCGTCGGCGTAGCCCGAGATCTCGACTCGCTCGGTGAGATCAAGCTCCTTGTGCAGCTCTCGGATCTGGTGATCCATCGAGCCGCCTCCGATCATGTGCAGCGTGCCGGAGCCGCCCGCGTCGACATACTTGCGGAACGCCTGCAGGAGCACATCGACACCTTTGACGTGGTCGTAACGCCCGACGAACTGGAACCTCGGGCTCTTGCGATCGATACCGAGGGGCGCAAGACCGTCTCGGACAATCGCTCGGCTGGACGGGAGAAACTCGATCGGGCAGCTTGAGAGCCCCTCGGCGTCGTGCTTGAGTTTCAAGCCGTCGGCATAGCGGTTGGTCGCGCTCTGGAGCACGTTGCTCACGACCGCGCGGAGCAGGGGCAGCTTGCCATAGGTCCAGATGTCTGAGCCCAGGCACCAGACCGAGTAGGGCACGTCGTGCTTCTTGCGCAGAGCCCCGGCGATGGTGCCGCCCGGCACAGCCCACATCGCGAGCACGTGATCAACCGGTGCACGCTCGTGCAGGCCGAGCAGTTCACGGGTACCAGACTTGAGAAACCGAAAGCCCGCAAGTGCGTCGAGGGGGTTCCAGGGTTTGAGGCTGCTGAGCGGACGGCCTTTGCCTGGCCACTGAAAGCAATGAACCGTCACGCCCTTAGGTGAGTATGAGCACCCCTCGCCCTTGTCCTGTGTGATGACGTGGATCTCGTGGTTGTTCTTTGCCAGTTCATGCGCAAAGTCGCGGACGAAGAGCCCCGCAGCTGCGGCGCCGTCGATCTCGGCGAGTGGGTAGGAGCTTGTGACGATCGCGATCCGCACATCGGCCCCTGTGTTCACGCGTTGTCTGCGATGATTGAACGCACTGCATCGACGACATCATCGATGTCTCGGTCATCCATGCCCGCCGACAGCGGCAGGCTCAGCGTTTGACGGCCGATACGAAGCGCCTCGGGGCAATCCGATGGATTCCAGCCGAGGCTCTGGTAGAACGGGTGCTCGGAGACACTGAGGTAGTGCACTCCCGCGCCGATCTGTCGCGCCTGGAGCTGTTCGAGGAAGCTGTCGCGGCTCACGCCCGTGTGGGATTCGTCGATGAGCACCGGGAAGAGGTGCAAGCCGTGACGCATATCGCCCCCGGCCTGCGCGGGAAGCTCGATCGGGAATTCGGCGAGGTCGTTCTGATAACGGTCCCAGATTTGCTTTCGGCGGAGCCAGTTTGTATCGACGCGAGCGAGTTGATGGATGCCGATCGACGCCTGTAGATCGGTCATGTTGCACTTGAAGCCAAGCTCGTTGACAAAGTAGTGGCGGTAGCCGGTGTCGGAGTAGCGTTTCCACGCGTCCTGCGAGAGACCGTGGAGTGAGAGACGTTTGACGCGTTTGGCGTCGTCTTCGTTCCTGCAGAGGACCATGCCGCCCTCGGCGGTGGTGACATTCTTCGTGGCGTAGAAACTGAAGCAGCCGAAGTCGCCCATTGTGCCCGCGCGGCGGCCCCTGAACTCCGTCTCGACTGCGTGCGCACAGTCCTCGACGATGCGCAGGTTGTGCTTCTTCGCGATTATTTCAATCGCATCCATGTCGCACGGCAGGCCCGCGAAGTGCACAGGCAGGATGGCCCGGGTTCGATCGGTAATCCGCGACTCGATCGAGGCGGGATCGATGTTCATCGTCGCCGGGTCGATGTCGGCAAGCACAGGTGTTGCGCCGGCGTGCAGGATTGCGTTGACCGTCGCGCAGAAGGTCATCGCGCTTGTGATCACCTCGTCGCCCGGCTCGAGATCGAGGCACAGAATCGAGAGATGCAGGGCGCTGGTGCAGGAGTTGACCGCGATCGCGTGCGCTTCGCCGCCCTTGTACTGGCGGAAGTTGTCCTCGAAGCGCGCGACCTTGGGGCCCGTTCCTATCCAGCCCGAGCGGAGCGAGTCGACGACCTCGTCGACCTCATCTTCTTCGATGACGGGCGCGCCGAACACGAGGAATTTGGTGCGTTTGCCGGAGGCGTCGTGCGTCGGGGCCTTTGGCGCACCGGGCGAGAGGGGCGAGGCGCTCGCTGAGGCTGCTTTCTCTCCTGTGGCGCTGTCGCGCGCGTGGACGAGGAGTTCCTCGAGGTAGATCCGGTGCCTGACGAGCATGTCGCCGAACATGCCCGCGTAGAAGAGCAGCACACTGAGCACCGCGAGAGCGACCACGATCGGGGCCATCCATTGGTAGGGCTTCAGCGAGTTTGGATCCCTCGAGAAGTAGTGATACACGAGGAAGAGCCCGATCAGGATCGCCGGTATGAGCACGATCCCAGAAATCCAGCTGAAGAAGCGCCACGGTTTGAAGTCGCGGTAGCTGCTCCAGATGATCTTGCTGGTGTTGATCGCGTACCTGGAGATGCTGCTGGCGACGCGGCTCTTGCCGAACTCGCGTTCGCCGCGGATTTTGAGCGGGATCTCAGCGATGCGCATGTGCTTGAACGCGAGGTTGATGAAGACTTCCTGCGTGTAGGTGAACTTGCCGAGCAGGTTGAGGCTGAGCATGGCTTCGCGGTTGTAGCAGCGCATGCCACAGGAGACGTCGTAGAAGCGCTGTCCTGCGAGCCTAGAGATGAGCCGACTCATCTGGCGGTTGCCCCACTTCTTCACGGCGGGCATCTCGGGCACGAGCGCCGGGTCTTTGAACCGTGAGGCGGTTGAGAAGTCGGCATCACCCGACGCGACGGGCTCGATGAGCTCGGCGAGGTCCTCGGGGTTGAACTGGCCATCAGAATCGAGGGTTGCGAGGAGATCAGCGCGTTCGCTGATGGCGTAACGCAGCGCGGTCTGGAACGCGGCGCCGACACCCTGTCGGTAGGCATGGCTGATGACGTGCGCACCGACCTGACGTGCGAGGTCGGCGGTGCTGTCGGAGCTGCCGTCGTCGACAACGATGACCGTTATCGAATCGACACCCGGGAGCGACTCGGGGATTCTCCGGATGACGTCCTGGATGGTTGCGGACTCGTTGAGCGCGGGCATGGCCACGACAAGGCGCACCCCGGGTGCTGCACTCGAGCGCTCGCTTTGGTCCTTGGCTGTGGTCATCGCGATGTCGGTCTACCTCGTGGAACCGGGCACGGTATCTGCTCGGCGCGCACTCTCAAAGCAGGGGGCGGGGATCCCAACTTATACACCAGCGGGGTAGTGGAACCAGAAGAGGCGAGCCGAGCGTCTTCACAAACGGGTTCTGGGACTCCGAAAGGGGCGTCCGGAGGTCAACCCGAACAAATACAAACTATTATCGGACGCCAGCGACATAAGTGTTTAGACGACGAAGAAATGCAGATTTTCACAGGGTTCACCCTAGATCGGGCTAGGTATTTCGTGTACGGTCTGTTTCAGAGCCCTACAGGATCTTCCTCGGGGGTGACTGACGGCTTGGCTTTCACATCGTTGGCTGGGTCGTGGAGTGTGTATTGGGTTGAGAGATTACGCCCTGGCATTGTAATGCCGGGCATGGAATTCAGAGGGATAAGACATGAAAAGTCGCGTTCTGCTTACCGTTGTCGCTGCCGGCGTTGCTACCACCGCTTCGGCTGACGTCATTTCCGAGACCAACCCCGCAGTCATCGACTGGGGCGTGGTCGGCACGAGCACCGTCACCGTTGGCCCGGCCGTTCTGTACCCGTCGGACATCAACGTTGCCGGCGCTTCGGGCCCCATCAGCGACGTGAACATCACGCTGCACAACGGCAACCACACCTGGGTTGCTGACCTCGAGATCACCCTCGTCAGCCCCTCGGGCACCGCGGTTCGTATCCTCGACCTGACCGGCGTTGACAACTCCGACGACCTCGGCGGCGACATCACCT
>WUAK01000117.1 GCA_009827205.1 Phycisphaeraceae bacterium
CGCAGTTTCGGTGACATCCGCTGAAGAAGCCTGCGACGATCCTCTGTGTCATTATCGAGAACCCGACGAAATGGGCTGTCAGCCTCAAGATCTGGATCGTTAGCGTGGATATCACGGAGCAACGAGATCATCCGTTTCGTATCGGCCTCTCCCATTGGCTGAAGCTCTGCCCTTGGGCGCCCTCTCGGTTCCCCTCGATCACGACCGGGCATACTGTCGATGTTAACAGTTTCATCATCAAAGCCGTCGAGCTTCGCGATCAGCCAACGTTCTTTCTCACGTGTTCTTTCGAGCTCCTGCGTGAGGCGTTCGCGCAGACGTTCCCGCTCGGGAGATCCGCTCTCGCCTGTTTGCGAGAACGCGGAACAGGCGAACGAGATACCGGCAAGCAGAACCGCAAAGCCGTATAGAGCACCGATTCTCATAGTGACTCCCCGATCTGATACCAATCAAGCTCGCTATCAAACTCATTCTCGGCCGCGTCGATTTGCAGCTCGATCCATTCGAGACTGTCATCGAACTCGGCTGAGCCGGCTATGAGTTCTTCCATTGACTCAATAGACGTAAGCCAGAGATCGGCAGCAGATGATTCGTCAGGCGTAGCCGCAGCGACAACTTGATCACCGTCCTGACCCGGAACCGGGATGGCAGAGCGTGGGAACCACATGTAAGCGAACATTCCTATAACCGCTGCAGTTGCGAACGGTATCCATGCGGTAGATCTGCTTTTCCGCTGATGTCGATGAACCGGCAATGGCTGCCTGGCTGCATCAAGTATCCGGCTTTCGAAACCGCTGTCAGCTTCTGATCTGTGCCTTTCAGCCAGCCGTTCAAGACTATCGATAATCTCTTGATGTTCTTCGTTGTGATTCATGATGCATTCTCGGTTACTGAAGCCGGGTCGAGCAGCTTCCGCAGCTTGCCCAGCGCCCTGTGATGTCTGGCCAACAGTGTGCCGACAGGCTCGTCGAGCACCGACGAGATCGCTTTAAATTCCATCCCCGCCTGGTGGCGAAGCATGAGTATCTCCTGGTCAGATTCGGGGAGCGTTTGAATCGCGCCACGCAGACGATCAGTTTCGTCACCGTTCTGATACCACTCGTTACTCGACCGGGCTTCCAGAATTGCTTTCTCGCTCACGTGTGAAGGGAGCCGGGATGTTCGCCTGACGTGATCCCGGACTCGATTCATCGCGATTCGGAACAGCCACGCCTCGAACTTGTTCTCAGCCTGGTACCGACCGCTGGTCAACTGCTGGAATACCGTGACAAACACTGACTGTGTGATCTCCTCTGCGATGTGCGGATCGTGAAGTCGACTTCGGGACAAGGCATAGACACGCCTCGAGTACTGGCCGATGAGCTCGGCCCAAGCCTTCTCGTCGCCGGACGCCGCTTGAGCTACGAGCGCATCGATCCCTTCAGAATCACTGACCCCGGGTTGTCCCCTCTCAGGGATATCACGACTCACGACCAGCATCCTTACCCAGCCAAACGCAGAGAGGCCTCACGCATTGCGTCGGCATTTCGACTCCAGGCCCCATATCATTGACTGTGAGCCCTGTCGCATACACCGTCATCGCGGAGACTGTCAATCCGGATTCGGCCCGAGCGTTCTCCGATTGGCTGCTCAACGATCACATCGCCGATGTGATCCGCGCAGGGGCCCAGTCGTGCTCTCTCGTGCAGATCGATTCTGGCGATCTGCAGAGATACCGCTTCGAGGTCAGGTATATGTTCGCATCCGAGGCAAACTACCGTGCGTACGAAGCCGGCCCCGCGGCATCTCTTAGGGCAGAGGGAATCGCACTGTTTGGTCCGGATAGCGAACATACCGTTCAGTTTGAGCGAACACTCGGGACCGTCCTGAACGACTCAGTTCAGGACTAACGCCCTCCTGGGGCTCCCTTGGAAGGGCGAGAGCTTGGCAGAACCGTCCGATGAGACTCTGGTGGCCCGATATGTCAAGGGTGACCGGTCTGTGCTCAGACTGCTGATCGACCGCCACAAGCACGACATGCTGAGGTTTTTGACGCGTCTCACGGGGGATAGAGACGCCGCCGAGGACGCATTTCAGGAGACCTTTCTCCAGTTCCACCTCTCGGCTCGTAAATTCGACACAAAGAGACGGTTCAAACCCTGGATATTCACGATCGCGGCGAACAAAGCCCGCGATGCATTGCGTAAGAAGGGCAGGAGGCCTGCTCTGGGTCTCTCGGCCCCGGTCGGCGGCAACGGCGGCGGGGCACCGATCGAGTTCGTGGATCTGATGGAGATCGCCGGTCCAAGACCTGAGTCCGGCCTCCAGGAACGTGAGTTGCAGGACATGGTTGCCAAAGCGATGGACAGCCTCTCCTACACACTCCGCGAGGTGCTGCTCTTGGCCTACTTCCAAAGACTCAGCTATGCCCAGATCGCAGAGGATCTGGACATCCCGTTGGGGACCGTCAAGAGCCGGTTGCACAGTGCCGTGGCAAGCTTCGCCAAGGCATATCAAGAATTGCTCGCAGAGCACGAGGCGGAATCAGAGCAACACACAAGTGGGGGAACCAAGTCGTGACTGTGCAACCCGGCGGAGCCAGGCTGTGCCAGGAAGCCGAAGAGGCGCTCGATGCGCTCATTGATTCAGGCTGGAACCTCGAACAGGTGGCCGAGCAACACCGGCCCTGTGCTCAAAAGCTCCTTCATCTGCTCGATTCTGCCTGCAGCCTAGATGACCGAGAGGACCGGCCGAAACTCGAAAGCATTATCAAGTCGATTATGGATCGGATCCCAACAGAGCCTGTCCTGCTTGACGATTCTGCAGACGCTCTCGATATCTGGAGTCAATCAGGGTATCAAACGAACTCAGTCCCACGCTCACTTAGAGATCAAGCAGAAGCTCACGAGAGCTTCGCTCGCTTGATTTCGATGTCTGTATCACATGACGGTATCCAGGCCAGTGACCGCCTCGTTGATGAGACGATCCAGGGCATCATGGATTACACCGAGGCAAGCCAGCCTCGCGATTTTGGGTTCAAGCTTCGGATCCGGATGACTGACCTTGCCTCGCTGGCTGCGCTGCTATTGATCGCAGTTTCCGTATCAATGCCGTTGCTTTCGACGATGCGGTACGAGTCGATGCGTCGCCACAACGAGTCCAACTTCGCAGCTGCTTCTGTCGCCTTTGGCTCGTACGCCACCGATCACGAAGACCAGCTTCCCGTATACACACCCAGCGTCGAACTCAGCAATCAGGCCATGAATCGGAATCTCCGCTGGTGGATGGTCGGGATCGATCCGAACCAGTCGAATTCCGCGAATCTCTACACGCTCACCCGTCTTGGCTACACCCCGCTCCACACGCTGGCGAGCCCCGGCAACAAGCACGCCGTCTCCGAGCCCTCAAGCGATGACGCGGTGGACTGGGATGCGTTCGAGCAGGTCTCATACAGCTTCCGTGTAGAACGCCCCGAGACGCCCAAGTCGCTCTGGGCCGCCCGCGGACGGGTTGTGCTGACAGATCGCTCCCCGGTCACGCTGAAGGCCTACCAGAGGCTCCCTATCGACCCATTCGAGAACTCTCCCAATCACGACGGTAGGGGCCAGCACGCCCTCCACGGGGACGGCTCAGTCGAATGGCTCACAACCCCTTGGTTGGACCGACGCGACCATGTCTTCCTCCCTGATTTCGTGGAGAGGCTGATCAACCCGGATGTCAAGCGATCGGGCATGATCCCGCTTCAGGGCAAAGAGCGTCCCGGATCGACAGTTGACGCATTCGTCGGGCCCTAGGGCGTTGTCAGGGCACAATTGCCGGCCTACGCTCCCCCCTGCCGACAGGCAGACGGGCGGTACGTATCCTCCCACCGAATCATTGAGGTGAGCTAGATGCCGAAGAACAAGATCCATAAGGGCCTTCTCAAGCGTGTCCGGATTTCCAAGACCGGGAAAGTCCGCCACCGCTCGGCGTTCCACAAGCACCTCAGCTCGCACAAGAGCGGCAAGCGCCTCCGCCAGCTCCGCAAGGACCGCTACGCGGCGAACCCCGATGCCAAGCGCTTCGAGAAGCTGCTCTACCGCCGCCTTCGCGGCCGCACCCAGCCAAAGTCGGCGCTCCACTCGAGCCCGTCACCTGAGGCTCGTCGAGAGGCTCAGAAGGCCAAGGCCGCAGCCGCCAAGTAAATCACTTTCGCTGTTCCGGGAGTCCGGGCAGCTTCGTCATCGTCCGTCGGGACCCGAAAGCCGGCACAGGCCGCTCCGCACGGGTATGAAAGGAACTAGACAATGCCACGCGCCACCAACGGTCCGACCCGAAACAAAGCCCGCAAGCGCATCCTCAAGCAGGCCAAGGGTTACTACGGCTCCCGCTCAAAGCATCGCAAACTCGCGAAGCAGCAGGTCATCCGCTCGGGTGTTTTTGCCTACCGCGACCGCAGAACATTTAAGCGTGACATGCGCTCGCTCTGGATCACCCGCATCACCGCTGCTTGCAAAATGCGCGGCACTCGTTACAGCGCTTTCATGAACGGCCTGAAGCTGTCAGGTGTCCTGCTCAACCGCAAGATGCTGAGCCAGATCGCTATCGAAGAGCCCGCTGCGTTCGATCAACTCGTCGAGATCGCCATGAAGGCGAGCCAAGCGACTCCCTCAAAGTCGTCCTGAGACGATTCGCCTCAAACCAGATAGGCTAAGCCATGCTCAACGGATGGTGGGTAGCCGATGTACTCAATAGCCAGAACGGTACGGTCTATCTCGTATCGTGGATAGTCGTAGTTGTCGGATCCATCGTTTTGCACGAGCTGGCCCACGGCTGGGCAGCGATCTACAAAGGCGACCGCACACCAATCGAACTCGGGCACATGACCTGGAATCCGCTGGTTCACATGGGCCAGATGAGCCTGATTCTGTTTCTGGTTTTCGGGATCGCCTTCGGCGCGATGCCGGTCAATCCTTCGAGAATGCGGGGTCGTTACGCAGACGCATTCGTAGCTGTGGCAGGACCGGCAATGAACGTGCTCATAGCACTCGTATGTATAGTCCTGGCTGGTGTAGTGCTGGGTCTTGGGAACAAGATCGGTGATCCGTTGGCATCGAACCTGTTCCTATTTTTCACAACAGGCTCATGGCTAAATATCGTGCTCTGTGTGTTCAACCTGCTGCCGGTTCCGCCACTAGATGGAAGCCGGATACTCGGCAACCTTTATCCCGCTTATAACAGGCTCTGGATGAGCGAGAACGGCCAATGGATGGCGCTTGGAGCTTTCATTCTCGTTTTCATCTTTGCGGGTGACTTCATCATCCCGATTGCCATGTCAATCACGTCTCTTGGCGTTTCTTCCGTTGCGAGTATCTTCTGACGAGATCACTTGTGATACTGCAGCACAGAGACAAAGTCTGTAGAGAACCCGTGCTCCGACATTCGCGTCCCACTCGCTCCCGTCGGGCGATGGGGCGACCTCGACTAGGTCAAACCCTACGACACGCTTGCCGCTCTCTGCGACCACTTGCAGCAGCATGACAGCCTGATTGAAACTGAGCCCTCCAGGGACGGGTGTGCCCGTTCCTGGGCAGAGTGCGGGATCAAGGCCGTCGATGTCAAACGTGATATACACGTTGTCAGGGAGAATCGAGACAGATTCGATGCAGAGGTCCTTGAACGACCTCCCCGCGTCGGTCGCTTCGAAAATCATGTGGTCTCGCAGCACCACGATTCTGCCGTCGGCATTGTCGACGACCCCCTGCTCTTCATCGCAATAGTCGCGAATCCCAAACTGCACAAGCCTGGTGACCTCGGGGCATAAGTCGATCACATTTCGCATGACTGAGGCGTGAGAGTACGTGTAACCCTCGTACGCCTTACGCAGGTCCATGTGCGCATCGATCTGCAGAACGCCTAACTCACCCGGTTGCTGGGACGCGGCTTGGATTGCACCGAGCGAGACGCTGTGCTCTCCACCGAGGAGTGCAGGGATCTGCCCTCGCATGAGAGCATCGAGAGTCCGCCGTTGTGTTTCGGCCCGGATCTGTTCGCCAACGACGTTTGCATCCGCTCCAAGATGAACTACTGCAGGCTCGTCAACAAAGACTCCGAGAGCAGTGCGGTCCATATTGAAACGTGGTTCTTTGTAATCGAGCTGTTCGTAGGCGTTGAGGATGATTTCAGGGCCTCTTCTCGTGCCCTTGCCGTAGGACGCTGTTCCGTCGTAGCAGACAGGTGTGACGAGCACCGTGGCGTTCTCTCGAGTACAGGCAGTTTCAAAGATTGGACGGCCGAACATCAATCGTCCTCGGGCCAGGGCTGCCCGATCCAATCCTCGAAGTGAACACGCTGGGATTCGGTCGGCTCATCTGTGAGATCGAGGTCGTATCTCTGGCTGACTTTGCCATCTATTTTGAATTGAACCTCGCGGTACTTGCCCCGTCTGAACACACCCAGAGTGACCAAGTCTCCTATCTCAGAGTCGTCGAGGATGTCAGTCCATTTGCCGGCGTCAAGCCGAACCCCGTCCGCGGAAACAATCTCGTCATCGAGGATCAGACCTGCTTCGAACGCCGGACTGTCATCATAGATACGAGACACAACGGTCCTGCCGCCAGAGTCACTCAAGGAGACGCCAGCGAATGGCTCTGGATCTGGATCTTGGAGTTTGAGTTCGAGGCCCACCGTGCGAAGAAGATCCTCGAGCGGAATCTGCTCTACACCTGAGATGTGCCGTTCGAAGAACTCATCGACACTTGTTCCCGCGACCTCGGCAACGGTCTCCTGGAACTGCTCCGGTGTGTACCCGCCCACTTCGTACGGATAGCGCTCGTTCATCAGTCGCATGACATCATCGAAAGAACTTACCCCTTGAGTTTCGCTGCGGATGAGCATGTCGAGTGCGAGCGAAATGATGTGACCCTGCGTGTAGATGCTGACGTTTGTGTTCCGGTGGTCTGGGCTGCTCGGTCCCCAGAATTTGAGCCACGCGTCGTAGCTTGCCTGTTCGACCGTTGTCATCGCTCGACCTGGGTTCCCTCGCACGCTGCCGATTGAGCCCGCGACAGCGTCGAGGTAGTTCTGGATGCTCCGCTGCCCGGTTCGAGCCAAGAGGAGATCGTCGTAGTAGCTCGTCGAGCCCTCGGCCACCCAAAGCTGGGTTGTGTAGTTTTCTTTGTCGTAGTCGTAGGGGGTAATCCCAGCGGGTCTGAAGTTCTTTACATTCCAGGTGTGGAAGAACTCATGTGCAACCAGCCCAAGAAAGCCTCTATACCGCGATTCACTCGTAAACGAGCCCGGGCGGGTTTGCATAATTGTTGAGTTGAGATGCTCGGTACCGCCTCCGATGCCGTCAGCGCTGTGGATAAGAAAGACGTAGCGGTCGAAATGGTTTGACTGGAAGATGTCCATGCAGGCTTGAGCGATCTTCCTAAAATCATCGCTGAGTTCTTCGTCGGTCTTTGCACACTCGCCCCAGATCACGATCTCGAAATCGACGTCTTCGAGTTTAAACTCGATGAGGCGGTGCTCTCCGATCTCGATGGGGCTGTCTACTAAGACATCAAAGTTTGCGGCCACGAGCGCGTTCTCTGAATCAGCCTTCGCGAGCCCACTGGCGACTTGCCAGTCTCCAAGCCCATCGAATCTGACGATGTGCTCATCGAGGCGCCGATCAGGGTTCATAACAAATATGCTCGACCCGTTCAGGAATACGTGCGAGTCGTCTGCGTGTCTTGTTCGGAGACCGAGCTCGTTGGCAAAAATGTCATAGCCGAACGTCACGCTCTCGGCTCCGACCGAATCAACGACCCATGCGTTCTTACGGATTTTCTCGACAGGCAGAGGCTGGCCAGACTGATCAACCGCGTCGAACGTGCGGACGGTCGCAGCGAAGTCAAGAATGCCGTACCTACCGGGCCTCCAAGTGGGCAGCACGAACTCGGCTTTCTCGCCTGGCTGGTCGATCGTCGCCTCGATACGGACAATCTGGTTTCTGGCTCGGTCGAGCCGAACCGTGTAATCAACACCCGGCTGGGCAGCACAGGCCGGGAGCAGTATCGCTGTCATGAGAAGAAACAGGGAAGAACGAATCGTTGTCATGCGGTTCTCCGAGAATTGCTGGATACACTTTATGCGATATGTCCCAGCCCCGACCAACTTGCACAGGTACCGACTTTCTCTGCGAGGGTGGGCGTCTGATCGGCATGGTCCATGTCGGGGCGACGCCAGGAACGCCCCGTTCGGTATTATCAGTGAGTGAGCTGGTAGAAGAGGCGGCTACTGAGGCGAAGAAGCTCGCTCAAGCCGGCTTTGACGGACTCATCGTCGAGAATATGCACGACGCCCCTT
>WUAK01000118.1 GCA_009827205.1 Phycisphaeraceae bacterium
GCCTTGTGATGTCTTCGTACGCGAGGTCGCGGTACTCGTGCGCCTTGCGCTTGCCCTGCTCGACCATCTTCAGCGCACCGGCTGCCATCTCTGCCGGCTCGGAGCCCATGATCTGTCCGATGAGCGGCGCGTCCTCCTCACCGCTCGGGATGTTGTCGTGGATCTCGCCCAGATCCGCCTTGGCGAACCCTCTGCCGCCCGCGAGCAGGGTGCGATCGAGAAGGGCCTCTGTGACGCAGGCCGGGCAGCCGTGGCGCCTTGCGATGATCCGCATGGCCGAATCGGAGTATCCCGCCAGCCCCGCCTGGAAGAATGGCGCGTCGAAGCCTGGGATGGCCCCGGGGATTCTCGGGTCGACACCGAGCCCATCGTGAGCACTGGCAACGACTTGGGCGCATCTGCGTGGGTCCAGATCCTCCCCGCCCGGAGCGATGCCCGGCGTTGGTTTCGTCGCGTTGTTGCTCTGGCAGCCCACCGGGTAGAGGATAGGGACGATGAAACGAAGACTCCCGGCTTTGATCTCCCTCGCCGTCCTGGTCCTGCCGGCCCTTGGCTGCCTGGGATCGCCCGACTTCACCGAGTCGCAGAGCTACCCGGAGGGCCTGCGCAAACTCGAGCCCAGCAACATCCAGCTCTACCGCTCGGGCAAAACGGTGTATCTCTCGAACACGACCGCCACGAACTTCGGTCCCAGCACCATCTGGCTCAACCAGTGGTTCAAGAAAGAAGTCGATGGCTTCGCGATCGGTGAGACCCTCAAGCTCGGGCTCTCGGGCTTCTCTGACGAGTTCGGCGACGAGTTCCGAGGCGGGGGCTTCTTCGCTGCGAGGGCGCCCGACCGGATCGTGCTCGCTGAGCTCGAGATCGATACCGAGCGGACAGTCGAGAACCCGACGGGGCGCGTGCTCTTGCCGCTCATCGTCGTCGGCCAGCGGGAGGAGTGAACCAATGGCAAACGTGCTCGTCATAGGCCCCCACCCCGACGACCAAGAGCTCGGCATGGGCGGCACGATCGCCAAGCTCGCGGCGCAGGGGCACAACGTGCTCCTGCTCGACGTGACCAACGGCGAGCCAACACCCTTCGGCGACCCGGTCACGCGCAAGGGCGAAGCCGCGGCGGCCTCCGTAGCACTCGCACCAGATGGCGCTACGCCGATCAAGCGCATGCTGCTGGACCTGCCCAACCGGGAGGTCGTGCACTCGGTTGAGAATCGGCACAAGTTCGCGGCGGTGATCCGCGCGCATCAGACGGACATCATCTTCACGCCCTTCTTCGAGGATGCGCACCCGGATCACATCGCGGTGACGAGGATCGCCGAGGACGCGAGGTTCGACGCGAAGCTGACGAAACTCGATCTGGCCGATCCGGTTGACGCCTGGACAGGCGAGGCGATGCCCATCGGCGATCCGGTGTACCCGAAGTGGTTCTTCTACTACTACGCGACGCACCTGCGCTGGGTGGCCAACCCGAGCTTCATCGTGGATGTCACGGGCTTCGAGGACACGAAGATCGACTCGATCAACGCGTACCACACGCAGTTCGTGCTGCCCGAGAAGAACCGACGAATCGTGGACTGGGTGCGGGCGTCGCTCACGTACTTCGGCTCGCGGATCGGCGCCGACTCTGGCGAGGGGTTCTACACGCGTGAGCCGGTTGGGCTCACGTCGTTTGACTCGCTCGCGTAACCTAAACGCGTGAACCCCACGAGCCAGCTGCTCCTGCCCGAAGTCTCCGAGCTGATCGCCGAGCGCGAGTTCCGCGCGCTGCGCGAGTCGCTCTCGGGTGTGCCCGCGGCTGACGTGGCGGACCTGCTCGCGGATCTCCCACTCGAAGAAGCGGCGGTGTGCTTCAGGCTCCTGCCCCGCGACGAGGCGGGTGACGTGTTCGCCGAGCCCGACGGCGACCTGCACAGCAACCTCATCGAACAGCTGGGCGACATCCGCTCACGCCAGGCAATCGAGGCGCTCGACCCCGACGACCGCGCGCGCGTGCTCGACGAGCTGCCGACCGAGGTCGCAAAGAGACTCATCTCATCGCTCAGCCCGGCAACGCGGCGCGAGACGCAGGCGATCCTTGGCTACCCGGCAGACTCGGTCGGTAGACTGATGACGCCCGACTACGTGCGCCTCCGCCCCGACTGGACCGTCGCCAGGGCGCTCGAGCAGATCCGCAGGTTCGGGCATGACGCGGAAACCGTGCACTGGATCTTCGTGATCGACGGTCATTACCGGCTCATCGACGACCTGCACATCCGCCAGCTGCTGCTTGCCGATCCCGAGACCGAGATCAGCGAGATCATGGACGACGCGTTCATCGCGCTCGACGCCGACGACGACCGCGAGGACGCGGTGCGCATGATGAGCAGGTACGACAGGACCGCGCTGCCCGTGATCGATTCACGCGGGGTGCTGCTTGGCATTGTGACACACGACGACGTCGCGGACGTTGCTGAAGAGGAAGTCACGGAGGACATCCAGAAGCAAGCCGGTATGGAAGCGCTGGCCAAGCCCTACATGCAGACCGGCCTTGCCGAGATGATCAAGAAGCGCGGCGGCTGGCTCTGCGTGCTGCTGCTCTTGCAGGTCGCGACGATCGGTGTGCTCGATATGTTCCAGAGCCAGCTCGAGAAAGCTGCGATCCTCGTCTCGTTCATCCCGCTGATCATCTCATCGGGCGGGAACACGGGCACGCAGGCGGCGAGCCTCTTGATCCGTGCGATCTCGCTCGACGAGATCGAGCACAAGGACTGGAAACGCGTCATCGTGACTGAGATCCGTACAGGGCTCATCCTCGGGCTCGCGCTCGGCCTGCTCTCGTATCTCGTGGTGGTCGGGCTCGACGCTGCGGGCATCGCGACGGCGACCGACCCGAGCGCGGTCGGGCTGACCGTGGGCATCTCGATCCTTGGCATCGTGATCTGGGGCGTGACGATCGGATCGATGTTCCCGATCCTGCTCGACAGGATGGGTCTCGACCCCGCGACGATCAGCTCGCCGCTGGTTGCGACGCTGATGGACGTCTCTGGTCTTGTGATCTATCTGGTTACGGCTTCGGTGCTCGTGCTCTAGTCGAGCTGCTTGAGAATCCAGTCGCTGATGACCTGCATCGCGTTCTCGTCGAACGTGGTCTCGATCTGGCCGTACTCCGACATCGCGCCGGTGGTGGCGGGCTGGAAGAGGTGGTTGAGCCCCTCGAACTCGATCGCTTTGAAGTTGTCCTTGCCTTCTTCCTCGAAGACGCGGCGGATCTCGTCGAGGTTCTGGCTGGTCAGCACCTGAAGATCTTTGGAGCCGTTGACCGCGAGCACGGGCTGCTCCAGCTTGCGGAGCATCGGGCGCGGGTCGTAGGTGAGGAAGTGGTAGAACCAGGGCCTGTCGATCATGGCCATGTTCTGATCGAAGAGCCCCTCACGGACCTCGCCCGCCGCGCCTGGCGACTGTAGATCGATGAGCTCGCCGACCTTTGCTTCGATGAGTTCTCGGTCAGCGCCGTCCTTCATTAAATCGAAGAGCTGCGACTGGAGTTCTTCCTGCGTGTCGAGGAACGACTCGCCCACACCGGTCTCTCCCAGCATCACACGCGTCTGGAGCAGGAGAACTTCTTCACCGGTCACGCCCGGCCCCGCGAGCAAGACGACGAAATCGACATCGTCGTTGCCAGCCGCGGTCTCGGGGGCGATCATCGCGCCCTCGCTGTGACCGACGAGCCCGATCTCAGCGATCTCATCCTGCTGCTCGAGAAACGCGATCGCTGCTCGCGCATCGTCCATGAAGTCGAGCATCGTCGCCGTGCTGAAGTCGCCGGTTGACCCGGCGGTGCCTCGATCGTCGCATCGGAGCGACGCGATGCCGTGGCGCGTCAGGTGATCGCTGAGTACGAGGAAGGGCTTGTGACCCATGAGTGTTTCGTCGCGGTCCTGAGGGCCAGAACCTGTGAGCAGGATCGCCGCGGGATACGGACCGGAGCCGAAGGTCTCTTCATCCGGGAGCGTGAGTGTGCCCGCGAGCGTGTGCTCGCCCGCGTCAACTGCCACCTCGATCTCTCGGTAAGGCAGAGGACGCTTCGGGTGCTGGGGCCGCGGCAGCAGTTCTGTGTCGCCCGCTTCGTCAAGCGACATCTTTGATGGGAACGTGGCGCCCGACTGCCTCAGCTCACCTGTCGCGGCATTGCCAGTCTCATCGAGCGTCATGACCCAGGTCGGCCAGTTGAATTCCGGAAGGTTCGGGATCGCGAACGTGAAACGCAGCTCGTCGCCCTCGCGGACGATGTCCTGCAGCTCGCCCCCGATAAGGCCCTGCACCGGGATGTCGATCGTGCCCGAGTAGTCGCCGGCTGATTCGGTGAGTGTGACCGAGAAATCGATCACCTGTCCCGGAAGTTCGACAGCGCCAACCCAACGTGAGGGCTCGCTCACCACCAGTTCAGCCTCGGCCTCTTCTGGCTGATACACAACAACAACCGCAGCCGGCGCTGGTTCGCGAGCTGCGGTTTCTTGTGCTGGAGCCTTGTCGCCTCCGAACAGAATCGAGATAAGAGCCAGAATCGGCGTCATTCCAAAGAACCCCAACGAGTAAACGGGAACCGACCGGCGCCCGTTACATGATTGGGATGCGCCGGTAAGTCGTTGCAGTCTTTTTCGACAGTGTTTCTGCAAAGCAGCGATTCTTGGCTTTCCAAGCGTGTTTTCTGTGATCAAGAAATCACGAAGGCTGGCTGCGGAGACCCCTGATCGAGCCCTCGCGACGGACCATGCCCTCGGACTCCTGCTCGGCTTCGCTCTCTGCGATGTGCTCACCAAACCTGAACAGGCGGAAGCTGTTGGCGATCACGATCACGCCTGTTGCGAACTGGTAGAGGCCTGCAAGGAACGGGCCGTAAGACTCGTTCAGAACGCGTGTGGTCGCAAGCCCAAGACCGATGAGCGCCATGATGATCGCGATGGCAATGTTCTGTGTCACGATCGCGCGGGCTCGCCTGGACAGCTCGATAAGGAACGGGACGCGCGAGAGGTCGTCGTTCATGAGCGCGACGCCCGCGGAGTTGGCCGCGATGTCCGAGCCCGAGAGGCCCATCGCCACGCCCAGGTCCGCCGCGGCGAGCGAGGGACCGTCGTTGATGCCGTCACCGACCATCAGCGTTTTGGCGCCGCTCCGTGTGAGCCTGCGGATCTGCTCGTGCTTCTCTTCGGGCAGGCACTCGGCCTCGATCGCGTCGACCTCGACGTTCATGCCCACGCGCTTGGCAACGCTGACGCGGTCGCCCGTGAACATCGCGATCTGGCGAACACCGAGCTCGCGGAGACGCTCAATGACCTTCTTGGTGTTCTTGCGGACGGTGTCGGCGAGGCCGACAGCGCCCATGTACTGGCCGTCCTTCATGACATGCACGCCCGACATGCCCTCGATCTTGGCCTCGACCTTCTCGAGCTCGGGCTTGATCGCGGGGTTCAGCTCAACGAGCCAGGTGGCACGGCCCACGCAGAGCTCGCCCATCGATGTGCGTGCGCGAACGCCCCGGCCGTGGACTTCTTCGTAGTCACGGGTGCCGTCGGGCTCGACGTTGGCAGCTTTGCCCGTCTTGAGGATCGAAGCTGCGAGCGGGTGGTTCGAGTGCTGCTCGCCGTTGACAGCGGCGCGGAGCAGATCGGCGCCGCTCACACCCTCGGCGGGCACGAGCTTTGACACCTCGAACACACCCGTTGTCATCGTGCCTGTCTTGTCCATGACAACCGTGTCGATGGTGGCAGCGGCCTCGAGGTTCGTCGCCTTCTTGATCAGGATGCCAAGTCGAGCAGCAGCAGCGAACGCAGCGACCATCGCGGTCGGGCTCGCAAGCAGCAGCGCCGTCGGGCAGGTCACAACGAGAATCTGCACGAACGTCGAAACGGCCGCGTCTCTGACGGCCTGATCTTCTGACTGGATCATCGCCCACCAGGTCACGACCGCGATCGCGACAACGACGGGGACGAAGAACTGAGCGACCTGCTCGATGATGAGCTGCTTAGGCGTCTTGGACTTCTCGGCCTCGCCGATCAGCTGGGTCACCTTACCAATAGTCGTCTCAGCACCGACCTCTGTCACGCGGAGATCTATGCCGCCCGTGAGGTTGGTCGTGCCCGCGTAGACGTGGTCTTTGACCGCGACCTCGACAGGGACCGCCTCACCGGTCAGCGAAGCCTGATTGATGGTGCTTCGGCCCTCGATCACCACACCATCGACCGGCAGGTTCTCGCCGGGACGGACGCGGACGATCTGGCCGACCTGTACCTCTTCGAGCGGGAGATCCTGCTCGGCGCCGTCGATCACGACCCGCGCGATGTCCGGGGTCAGCCCGATGAGTTGCTCGATGGCGCGCTGCGCGCCGCGTGCGGTTCGGGTCACAAACTGGTCGGCTACAAGAAGGATGAACGCGAGCGAACCAGCAACGGCGTACATCTGGCTCATCAGAGCCGCGAGGATGGCGAGCGATGCGAGCGTATTGGAGCTGATCTGCGTCCGGCGGATCTCGCCGAGTGCTGAGAGAAACAGAGGGGCTGCAAGCAGTACCGCGCCGATGAGCGCCGGGATCTGGGAGACCAGCTCGGGCAGCAAGCCGAACGCGTTGCTGAGAAGAGTCAGCAGAACGAGGGTGCCCCCGACGAGGCTCAGCAGGACTTTGCGCTCGCCAGAAACCTCAGCGGCGGCGGTTTCCAATGCCTCGCTTGCGGTCTGGGCGTGGCTGATCTCGGTCGTGTCGGCGGTCTGAAGCTGCGACATGTTGGGTCGTTCCCCGTGGGCTCCCGAATCGAGAGCAATGGTCTTCGTTCTGTGACATCGATCGATGCAGGCCCCGAAGAAGAGCCCGGCCCCGTGTCGGCTCCGCCGTGGGGCTGATATCGTAGCGCTGTACGCGGCCAAACCGAGCCGGGTTCGGTGTCGATCCGACCTCCCGCCTCAAGAGAGCCACGAAGAAAGGCCCGATTCCTCCATGACCGACCAAACCACAACCAAAGTCGCGATTCTGGGCGTCGGACAGATGGGCCTGGTGTGTGCCAACATGCTCGCGGGAGCCGACCCTGGGATGGGAGGGTCTCGGAAGGACGTGGAAGTCCGGATGTGGGGCCACTCCCCGGACGAAGTCGGCGCGGTCGCCCAGACACGCCGATCGAGCAGGCTCGATGCGTTCGAGCTCGACGAGACCGCCCGGGTCTGCCTGAAGCTGGAAGAGGCCCTTGAAGGCGCCGACATCGTCGTCTGCGCGGTGCCCGCACAGCACGTGCGCGAGGTGGTCGCGCAGACCAAGCCATTCATCGAGCCTCACGCTGGGTTCGTGAGTGTTGCAAAGGGCATCGAAGTCGAGAGCCTGCTCCGCCCGACGCAGGTGATCGCAGAGGCGCTCGGCGACGATCCCGATTCAGCGGCTAGGCCGCTCGGCTGTCTCT
Organism: Phycisphaeraceae bacterium; assembly: GCA_009827205.1. Taxonomy (GTDB): domain Bacteria; phylum Planctomycetota; class Phycisphaerae; order Phycisphaerales; family UBA1924. Next base: position 7,422 of record WUAK01000118.1, read on the forward strand.
CTGGCCCCACCATCGCTGCCGAGCTTGCAAGGTGCCTGCCTGCGACGATGGTCGCATCGACCGACCAGGCGACGGACGACGGCTCGTTCGCCGAGGCACTCCAGCGGTTGTTCAACACGAGCTGGCTCCGCGTTTATACGAACGACGATCTTCTGGGTGTTGAGCTTTCGGGCGCCACCAAGAACGTGATCGCGATCGCCGCGGGCATCCTCGACGGGCTGCAGGCCGGCATCAACGCCAAGAGCGCGCTGCTTGCGCGCGGACTCGCTGAGATTGCCCGGCTCGGGATCGCCATGGGTGCGAGCCGGGACACGTTCTTTGGTGTCGCCGGTGTGGGCGACCTTGCGACAACGTGCTTCAGCCCCGAGGGCCGGAACCGCTCGTTCGGCGAGGCGCTCGGCAAGGGCAAAACGATGGACGAGTACATGCACAAGTCCAAGTTCGTTGTCGAAGGGATCGCGACGAGCCGTGCGGTGGTGGCGCTGGCGGCGAAGTACCGCACCGAGATGCCCATCACGCAGGCTGTCCACTCGGTGCTGTTCGACGGCGTTGACCCGTTGGACGCGATCACGGGGCTCATGAACCGTGAGCTGAAGTCCGAGCAGATCGGCTAACCAGCAGCAGCTCGGTTCGACCACTGGATATCTCCACTAGATAACAGGGAAGACGTTGCCCATGCCGCGCAGAAGTTGTGCGGCCCGAGTGGCCAGCCACCAAAGCCTGTCCGGGGCTCGGCCGATATCCGTGCGCCTGGGTTGAACCTCGCACAACAACTTCACCACTCCAAATACAGCGGGGCGCTTTCCACAAGAGGGCGCCCCGCTGTGATTTTTTGC
>WUAK01000119.1 GCA_009827205.1 Phycisphaeraceae bacterium
GGTTCGCGCCGCCCGGCTGCGGCTCCGTGAATTTCACGGCATTGGCGAGGAAGTTGAACAGGATCTGCTGAAGCTTCCGTGGATCGGTCTCGATCTCGGGCAGACCTTCTGAGACCTCAATCACGATATCGATGCCCTTGCGCCGTGCCAGAGGTTCGATAAGGCTCACAAGTGCCTCGCACACCTTGGAGATCGCGACGGTCTCAACGCGGATATCGCTCCTGCCTGCCTGAATCTTGGCCATCTCAAGCAGGCTGTCGATCAGCTCGAGAAGGCTCCGCGAGGAGGTCAGGATGTTCTCGAGGTAGCGCACACGCTTGCGGTGCTTGGTCGAATCGTCGCCCGCGTTTGCCTCTGCGCTAGCGATATCCATCAGCAGTTCAGCGAACCCGATGACCGAGTTCAGCGGTGTTCGCAGTTCGTGAGAGACGTTGGCGACGAACTCACCCTTGAGCCTGGCGGACTCAAAGAGCGCCACGTTTGCGTTCGCCAGTTCCCCGACCTTCAGATCCAGCGCGGTGTTGATTGATCTGAGTTGATCCTGACTCCTCTGGATATGCTCGAGCATCGCGTTGAAGGCTTTGCCCAGCTCCTCAAACTCATCGCCAGTCAAGATCTGGCTGCGCGCGCCCAGTTCACCATCGACAACGAGCTCAGCTGTCTGTTTCAACTCTCGAACCGGTTCGAGGATCAGCACCGAAGTGATCAGGTAGAACACGAGCACCGCGAGCGCCAGCACCAAAGCACCGGCGCCCACAAGGTAGACGACATTAAACGCGAGGATCCTCGCCGCCTCGGTCGATCGGCGGTCGAGTATCACGAGCGAGGTAAGCCTCTCCTGCTCGGGGGGGGTCGCCGTGTAGATGGGCTTGACGTAGTAGTACCTGCGAGCCGTGCCGTCCCAGCTCGCCCACTGATAATCGAGGGGCGAGCCCTCCGTTTCGAAGAACTCGAGTGCCCGGGCGATGTCGCTGTCTTCCAGCGCGATCTCCTGCGCCTCAAGAAGACTGATTCTGGTTACGCCAAACGCATCAGATGCTTCCCCGCCCGGGTTCTCTCTGTCTGCCCGTTCCCAAGCAGCCACGAGTTGTCGCGAGAGCTCGTTCTGGGCCTCGCCAACCAGAGCATTCATGCGGAGCCAAGGCGCCAAGAGAGCCGCAAAGACGATCAGGACGATCGCGGCTCCGAAGAGAAGCAGACACTTATTGGCTAGGGAGATATCACGCCACATTCGCCTGAGAGTCTATCCGGACACACCGCTCGGTGATCCGAGGAACCCATCTCTTTGCGGGGCGTAGAGTTGCCCCATGAGCGGACGCCGGGTCTATCTCGAAACCTTTGGATGCCAGATGAACGAGCTGGACTCGGAACTCGTCGCCGGCCAACTGGCCAGCCTGGGTTACCAGTTCACCTCACGATCAGATGAGGCCGACGTTGTGCTCTACAACACCTGCTCCGTGCGTGAGCAGGCCGAGCAGAAGGTCTGGAGCAGGCTCGGCGAACTCAGGGCGAGCAAGGCCGACAAGCCCGAGATGGTCGTCGGCGTGCTCGGATGCATGGCAGAGCGTGACGGCACGGACCTGATGAACCGGATGCCGGTCGTCGATGTCATGTGCGGGCCCGCCGAACTGGACAAGCTGCCCTCGCTCATCGACAACGCCGTCCGCACGCGCGAGAGCCTTGTCGCAGGTGACCCGGAATCGGCATCGCTCAAATCCGTCAAAGCATCTGCCCTGCAGGGCTCAGCGTCGCGGCGCTCGGGCACGCTCGCCGCGGCTGAGGACTCACTCGAGTACCTCGACCTATCCCGCTCTGTCAGCCCGATCGATCCGGTCGGCTCGATCCGCCAGAGCGCGTACGTCCGTATCACGCGCGGTTGCAACAAATTCTGCACCTACTGCGTCGTACCCTTCACCCGCGGAGCAGAAATCCACCGCCCGCCGAGCCACATCATCGAAGAAGTCCAGCGGCTGGCCGACCAGGGCGTGACCGAGATCACGCTGCTCGGGCAGACAGTCAACCACTACCGCTTCGAGCACGACTCAGCGACCCAGGTGGACGGCATCATCCAGTCCCAGAAGGGTCGAGCATTCAAGGGCGGACACACCCGCGACCCGCTCGCAGGCGAACGCGTCACGACCTTCGCCGACCTCCTCTACGAACTCCACGAGAAGGCCCCGAGTATCCAGCGTTTGCGATTCGTCACCAGCTACCCAAGAGACTTCGGAGACGATGTCCTAGAGGTCATCCGCGATTGCCCCCGTATCTGCAGGTATCTGCACGTCCCAGCACAAACGGGTTCGGACCGGATGCTCAAGATGATGAACCGGGGCTACACGGTCAGCCAATACGACGAGTTCGTCAGCCGAGCGCGTGAGCATCTACACCAGCCTGAGATCGGCAGACCCCTCATGATCTCAGGCGACATCATCGTTGGTTTCCCGACCGAGACCAACAAGGACTTTGCGCAGACCGTCGATCTCCTCGAACGCACCCGGTACAAGAGCTGCTTCATCTTCAAGTACTCGCCCAGGCCAGGCACCGTCGCCTACGACAAGATCCCAGACGACATCCCCGATGCTGTCAAGCGTGAGCGCAACAACGAACTGCTCGCAATCCAGAACAAGATCTCCGACGAGGTAAGCAAGGAGCAGATCGGCGCCCAGTACGACATCCTCGTTGAGGGACCCAGCCAGCGCCAGATCAAGGCCGCGGGCCTCAGCCAGCGCAACGCGAAGAAAGCAGCCGGGGGCGGCGTGCAGCTAACGATCGGAGGCCGCAGCGCAGACGAAACCGAAGAGCTCTCGGTGACTGCTGTGCTCGAACAGTCGGAGGGCGAGACTGTCCAGTTCTCAGGCCGCACCGACGGTGACCAGATCGTGATGTTCGATGCACCGAAGGAAACCGCCTCGGCGCTGCCGGGTCAGATCCGTCGCGTCAAGATCACCGATGGCTCTGGGCTCAGTCTGTTCGGTGATCTGCTCGATTAGTCGGGTTTGTGCATGATGTGCACAACGCAGATCAGCCCCATCGTGACACAACCATCACTATCGGCATGCCTTTGGTGCAGATGCTGCATCTCTTCGACAAGTCTCTCCGCGTCCGGCCCTTCGTGTGGGACATAACTTGCCGACCGTGCGCGGCCGATTAGCCCCTCCAGATCGAGCCTGTATGAATAATCAAACACGTGCTCTTCTCTCTCGACAGTATCGAAAGGCGGCGCCAGTGTTGGCTCCCACTGCTCGACCGCGTGGATGCCAAACGTCTCGACCGCACCGGGCTTGACGATTTGCCTGTAGCGTTCGCTGGGCTCGTTGCCCGGCTTGTCGTCGTACCACAAGAGCGCAAGCTTGCCACCGGGCTTCAAGATGCGCGCGACCTCGGCGCATGACGCCACCGGTTCGAACCAGTGCCAGGCCTGACAGGATGTCACGAGATCAATGCTCTTATCAGGAAGCGTCGTGTTCTCTGCGGTGCCCTCGACCCACGAGATCAAGCCGTGTGACTCAGCCGCGGCCCGCATATCTCCATTTGGTTCAACTGCTCGGACATTTACACCCCGCTCAGCGAGTAAACGCGAGACGATTCCGGTCCCGGCGCCGATGTCCGCAGCGGCAAGATCATGAGGATCACCAAGCCCCATGAGAACTTTGTCGATCGCATCGAAGGGGTAGCTCGGCCTGTATTTCGCGTACAGCTCCGCACGGTTATCGAAGCGCGATGTCGGGTCCAGCTCCCATGGCTTCCTGTGCATCCTCTTGGTCACGAGTTGTCTTCCTCGAACCGTTCACGCGCACGTCGCTTGGCAGCCAGCAGCCCGGATTCTTCCTTCATCTTCGTTTCCTTGGCAGGCTCTTCAACCTTGACCTCGGACTCTGACTTTGTAGGAGCAGGATTCGAGCGTGCCTGCTGCCTGGCCGCGATCCTCTGCCGCCTGGCCTGGATCGCTAGATCTGCCGCGTCCTTATCGGTCAGCTGGACTTGCTCCTGCTTTTCATCCCGTTTCGGTGCTCGTTTGAGCTGGCTCAGCGAAGGCGATGTCTGTGACGCTCGTGCGTAAGCGGCCTTCGGTGAACGCTCCGAAATGAACCGATCCCACGCGATCCGACGTGTCGCGATGTCCACCAGCATCACAACGATCGAGATGATGAGCATCGACCTCCAAAGCTGCGACTCGGCTTTGCGGGGTTCGATCTCGCTGCGGTCGAAGATTCTTGCGGCCTCGGGCAGCGAGAGGTCGAGTACGCGTCCGCCGGAGCTGTCAGCGATCTCCCGAAGCAGCTCGGGTTGTGCACGGAGTGATCGGTACTCGGTCGAAGTTGATTGCGTCGCGCCACCCAGCACGGGCGGCATCGGCTTCCCGTCTTTGAGTGGTCTGACGACCGCGATGTAGTTGCCGCTCAAAGCAACATCGACACTCGCATCATACTGCCCGGGCCCGATCTGCTCGAGCGTGACATCCATGCGCTCACCACCCGGACCGTAGACCGTCGCTGGAACGATCAGTCCATCAACGGGCTCTCCATCTGCATCGACAGACAACACCCCAAGACGCATCCGTCCCGACTCGATCTGTGTCGTCAGCTCGACACCCTGCGCCGTGGGCGATCTCGCTATGGCCTGAGCGAGCTGTGACCAGAATGCGTCGTACCCCGCCCAGCCAAGCCAGGGAGCGGCCCACTGGTTGTGCGCGTCCGACGTAAACGCCGCGACCCTGCCCAGCCCGACCGCCCAGTATGAGAGCAGAGGCTCGCCCTCCGGTGTTGCCAGCACGTCGGTCACCAGCGGATCCTCGCGGAACGCGGTGAGCACGAGCCCCTCGAGCGGGCGCATGTCCCCAAGACCGGACACAACCTGCGAAGCGCTCGGGAGTCGAACCGGAGTGAACGCCCCTTCCTTGATGAGAGGATCACGCACGATGCGGACCGCTCGAACAAAGATCCTGGGCAGCACGCTCGGGTTTGTCACGGGGTAGTGCACCCCGCCGCCTTTCTCAGCCATCGCAAACATCGTCTCGGTGTCCGAGAAGTCGCCGACCGAGATCGTAGAGACATTGATGTCCTGCTCCGCGAGCGCAGCACAGATGCCCGGGAGCCGGTCCGAGCCTTGCGACTGACCGTCAGAGAGCACGATGATGTGTTTCACCGCGGCTTCTGTGTTCACGAGCGCGGTGCGCGCCATGTCGAGTGCGGGCGGGATGTTCGTCCCGCCGCCAGAACCGATCGACTGGATTGCTGAGGTTGTTCCTGCAGGATCGTCGTTCGGGCCGAGCTCGACGACCCAGTCCGCCGAGTTTGAAAACTTGATCACACCGACAAGGTCTGCTTCACCCAGACTCCGCGCCGCGGTCGCCGCTGCAGCATTTGCGATCTCCTGCTGCGACTGAAACGACCCGCCTACCTTTGCACCCATCGAACCCGACGCGTCGAGCACGAGCACGATCGCGGTCCGACGCTCGACGAGCTTCTCAGATAAATCAAGATCCACCGGCAGGATCGGCTCGATCGGCGTTCCCGCCCAGCCGCCGGAGCCGAACGACGCGGGGCCGCCCGTCATGATCAGCCCGCCGCCCATGTCGCGCACGTGTGCCGCGAGCAGCACCTGTGTCCTCTCGTCGATCGCGTCGGCGGGTACGTTCTGCAGCATCACCAGATCGAACGGCTGCAGCCCGAGCAGATCACTCGGGATCCCCTCCGGCGCAACGAGCCTCACATCTGCTCCGCCCGCCTCAAGACGGTTTGCAAGCACCGCGCCGGGCCCCGCGGGGTTTCCACTGCTGACACCATCGACAACGAGCACCGATCCCGACCCAGGGCTGATCGTGAACGCCTCCGCGATGTTGTTGTCCAGATGTGTGTCTCCCGCGAAAGCCTGCCGTCCCTGTTGAGCAACTCGGTCAGGATCAAACGCAGCTTCGAAACGGTTGATCCGCCCGGTACCGATCGGCAGATCAATAAGTATCGCGTGCCGACCCGGTCCAAGTGTGAGGCGTCGGTTTGTGCCGGGCTCTCCGCCGTTGATGTCGATTGGCGTGCCCTCGCTCGTGAGCCGAAGTGTGCCCGTCGTGCCCGAGACGGTGCTGATGACCACGCGCGCCGTGATCACCGAGTCGGGCGGGGCCTGCGTCGGCACGATGAGCGACTCGACGATGGTCTCATCACCGACTCGGTACCCGATTGGTACAACATCAATTGGCAGTGAGCCCAGTTCCTCAGACGCGGTGATCGCATCTCCCGTCGTCTCGTTGCCGTCGCTGATAAGCAGGATCCGCCCCGTGGCATCGGGCGGCACGAGCGCAGCACCGAGCCGGAGCGCATCCTCGATATCCGTCCCCTCGACGAGCGAGAGATCAAGATCCCGTTCGGCGATCGTCGCGCGCGTCGGAGTCGCCAAGGCAGCGCTCTCACCACCGAACGCGACGATACCGATCAGATCATCAGGACCCCGACCCGCGTCAAGCGTGCGCAGGTATCGCTCGACCGCGAGGACCACGTTTTGGCGCTCACCCGCCTCGTCGTACCCAACGAACCCGAACCTGCGAACAGAATCGGATACATCCACCACCGCCACAACCGCGAGCTTCGATGTCTCGCGTACAGAACTCGCACCCGCGAGCATCGCTGCAACAAGTGCCAATAGCGCGAGCCTGGCAACAACCGCAGACCATCGTCGTGCCCTGGTCATCGCGACACACCAGCGCAACATCACGTACCCCAGCGGCACAATCAGGAGCAGCAACGCGAACCAGCGAGGATCGGCGAACGACACGCTCAAGGCGCATCCTCTGCGTCTTGCACCGGCGCAGGCGCATCAGTTGACTTCTTCGCCTGCGCGTTCAGCCTGTCAAACACGCGCTTGATCATATCGGCGTGCCGCCTCGGGACAGACTGCTGTTCGATCGCACGGCGTGCGCGCTCACCCGCAGTCTCCGCGAACTGCCCGGGCTGCACCTGGCCTGGTTCTTGTGCGCCCCCATCGCTCTCGCCCGGCGCAAACCACTCGGCGATCGTCCGCTCGTTCTCTGTGTTTCGGTCCTGCTCTTCGGGCCTCGCGTCGACAAACTCCGTGTCGCCCTCCCAGGGCGATCGTGGTGGCGGGCTGTAGTTCTCGAGCGGGTTCTCGTCTGGACTCGGACCAGTCAACTGGTCTGCCGATTCCTGGAAGCGCCGCGCCGCGTCCTCAGACTCTTGCGCGGATTGCTCGCGCTGCGCGTTCTCGCGAAGCACTTCACCGAGCCCGCGCTGCTGCCCCTCGCCCGACCCAGATCCTTGACCACCCGGGTTGCTGTCTGGGTTCTCACCGCCCGTGGTCTGCGCGGGCTGATTGCCTTCGCCGTCAGTCTCGGCGGGCGTCTGGCCCCCAGGCTGACCTGGCTCTTGCCGTTGCGATCCGTCCTGTGAACCGCTCGACGACTGCCCAGATGGCTGCTGGCCCGGCTGGTTCCCCTCGCCGGGTGCCTGCTGATCACCCTGGCTTGCCGAAGGCTCTCCGCCTTCGTCACTTTGCTCGCCGGCACCCTCGGATGACTCAGGCTGATTCCCCTCGCCTGAATTCTCGCCCTGACTTTCGCCCTGCTGCTGGCCTTGTTCGTTGCCCGTCTGCTGTTCACCCTGCTGGCCCGGCTGCTGCTCGCCTTGCTCGTTCTGCGACTCCTGGCTGTCTTGCTGCTCGCCGCTCTGAGAATCCTGCTGTTGTTTTTGTTGTGGATCGCCACCTTCTTGTTGATCTTGTGACTGCTCCGCCGCTTCGCGCAACTCGTTGGCGATCTCATCAGCCCGCTGCTCGCCTCGCTCGCGTGATTCCTGCTGACGCTGCTGTTCCTCCAACTCGCGCTGCATCTCCTCGGCGAGCCTCTCGGCGTCTTCCGGGGGCACCCCTTCGCGCTCGAGCTGATCCCGGATCTCCTCGGCAGTCGGCACCTGCTCTGACTGGGGTGTTTCTTGCGGCTCATCTGGCTGCGCCTGATCAGCTTCGTCGCGTGAGATCTGGTCGGCAAGCTCCTGCAGTTCTTGCGCGATCTCCTCGGCGCGCTCAGGGTCCTGCTGCATCTGTTCGAGCAGTTGTTGGGCTTTCTCCGAGGCGCTCTCGAAGTCTCCCGCGGACAAGTCATCCGCTAGTCCCTTTGCAGCTCCAAAGTCCTCGGAATCGATCTGGTTCAGCTTCTCACGGAGCGCATCGGATTCGAGCCTCTCACGTCTCGCCCGCTCGGCTGCCTCGTCAGCGGCTCTTTCAAGCGTCTCTGCCGCC
>WUAK01000120.1 GCA_009827205.1 Phycisphaeraceae bacterium
AACGCCCGTCTCGCCCGAGAAAGCGATCCTCGCAAATTCGAACGCGGTGCGCGAGTGGGACTCGAACGGAACAAACTTTGGCTACGACCCCGAGCGAGGCAACACCGCCGGCGAGTTTGGGCACAACGACTTCTACCCGGTAGCGATCGCTGCCGCCCAGATGGCTGGCAAGGACGGCGCGTACGCGCTGCAGGGCATGGTCCTCTCCGATGAAATCAGGGGACGCCTCGCTGAAGTATTCAGCTTGAAGACATACAAGGTCGACCATGTCGTGCACGGCGCGATCGCCTCGGCTGCAACCTTCGGTGCCATGCTCGGTGCGACCGCCGAGCAGATTGAGAGCGCCATCGGCATGGTCGTCGCCCACGCGATCCCATTCCGTGCGATCCGGGCCGGCAAGCAGCTGTCGGACTCAAAGGGTGCGTCGGCAGCCATCAGTACAGAATTCGCGATCACCGCCGTGAAGCGTTCCATGAAGGGCTTCCTCGGGCCTCGCGACATCTTCCGCAACCCTGAGGCGATCTTCCGCATCTTCGAGGGCCCTGGTCAAATGTTTGTCGCCACGGGCAAAGATCCCCAGAATATTGAGAACGCTGACGCGTCTCCGTTTGATCTCCACCTCGCAAAATCCGGCAAAGACTTCACAGTCATGGGCATGCACTTCAAGCTGGGGCTTTACGAGCACCAGTCGGCGGGTGCGATTCAGGCCATGCTCGATCTGCTCGACAAGAGCCCCTCGCTTCTCGAGGACGAAAGCGGTGCGAACATCGAGAAGATCAAGATCATCGCCTACGAACCCGCGTTCGGGATCATCGGCGATCCCGCGAAACGCAACCCAACCACACGCCAGAGCGCGGACCACTCGATGGTCTACATCATCTCAACACTGCTTCGCAAGGCACTCACGAGCAAAACAGTCGGCTGGAAAGATCTCATGCTCGAGCCCGCGGACTACGGTGACGCCGCGATCTACGACGAGCGCACACGATCGCTCATGGACAAAATCGAGTTCGAACACGGCGGCAAAGAGTACGACGACCGTTACCCGGACGGTATCCCGACAAGCGTCGTTATCTCCGACAACTCGGGTACGGCCCATGAATCTGGTCTCGTTATGTACCCGGGCGGACACGCACGCAATACCACGGCGGATCTCAAGGACATCCTCGCGCACAAGTTCAGGCTCCTGGGCAGCCTCGCCTTCGAGAACCCAGAGCCCATCATCGAGCGGTACAACAACATCTCGAACTTGAATGCCGATGAACTCCGTAGCATCAATGACTACGAGATCATCGTTCGCGGATCCTTTAAGTGAGTACATCAATCTGCGTCTACCTCGGTGCCCGGCCCGGCGAATCGCCCGTATGGACGGAAGCCGCGGCTGAGACTGGCCGAGCAATCGCTGAGGCCGGTCACACGCTCGTGTACGGCGGGGGACAACTCGGACTGATGGGCGTGATCGCTGATGCTGCACTCGAGGCGGGCGGCCGAGTAGTAGGAGTCATCCCGCAGCAGCTTGTCGATCTCGAACAGGCACACCCGGGCCTGCACGAAAACCACGTTGTCTCGGGAATGCACGAACGCAAGGCGAAGCTTACCGAGCTATCAGACGCGTTCCTCGTCCTGCCGGGCGGGTTCGGTACCATGGATGAGCTATTCGAAGCGATCACATGGCGCCAGCTGAGGTTTCATGAGAAGCCGATAACGCTTCTGAACATCAACGGCTACTACGACGGGCTGTGGGCTTTCCTCCAGCAGGGCAAAGCGCTCGGCTTCATGCCAACCGAGACATTTGACGGCTTGAGCATTGAGAGCGGTATCTCAAAATCGGTTCATTCCCTAGCAGCGATCGGAAACGCGACCGGCGAGCGGTAACCATCGACGTCGTAGGACCTCACCCCAAAGAACCAGTTGTCCTTGCTGAGATCGATAGTCGCCTCGGTCGTGTTGCCAACATCCTGCGAGTGCTGCCAATAAGGGCTGGTTGTTTCTCGCCAAACGATCTCATAGCCGGCTACATCGCTCTCGGGCGAAGCTTGCCAGCGGAGCGTGGTGTCGTTGGTCAACTCTGCGACGATCATGCGAGCGTTGCCGGGCTCTGACGGCGCATTTGCGAGATGGATAAGACCTGCGGTATTTAGTCTGGCAACATCGGCTATGTACTCGCCGTCAACAAACTCGATCAGGTCGCCGAACTGCTTGCCGTCCTCGGTTCGGACATCCTGGTGCTGCTGGTCATAATTCTCGTAGACCTCAGTCAGACGCACCGCCGCGAAGCCCGCTTCGTTGAAACCCGTATGGTCGCCGCCCCTCAAGAAGCGGTCTGGTCTGTATATGAGCCTCGGCTTAACAGGCAAGTCGTGAATATCCCCAACTTCCTTCAGGTACCTCGCGAGCTGCCTCGAAGAGCTGTCCGATTCAGCCGACAACGACCTGATCATCCTGATCGCATTCGGCGCACGACCCTGCTCCGCGAGGATCGCAGTCGGAATCCCCTCTGAGAAGACACGAATCTCTGATCGGGCTTCTCGCCCCCCGGGACCTGTAGGGTCGCCCACAGTGTCGTTGCTCAGGACCGCGCGGATGTCCTTGCCCATATCGCGGGCGATCCCCGCGTGACGGCGGGACCCATACAGCCCCTGCTCTTCACCGGCTACGGGCATGATGACAACCGTTGCGTCGAGACGCACATGCATCAATGCGCGAGCGACCGCGAGACACACAACGGTGCCCGAGCCATCGTCATTCGCTCCAGGCGAATCGCTCTCGGCATCGAGTGCACCGCTCACTCTTGAGTCATAGTGCGCGACAATGTAGTAGTGACGCGATGCAGCATCCGGATCCGAACCCGGAACTGTGCATACGACATTGACCACCTCGGTGTCTTCGGTGATCCGTCGACCATCTGCCTCGACGAGATGAGACTCGAGCTCAACAACGACATCATCACGCCCGGCCTCTGCAGCGTACCGCTCGAATTCGCCCGCCAGCCATCGCCGGGCGGCGCCTATGCCCCGCTCGTCTGACAGCGTTTCTGACATCGTGTGCCTTGTCCCAAAGTCGACGAGCGTGTTGAGGTCGGTCATGACTTGCTGTGCCTCGATCGAGGCCAAGGCCTCACCCACCACCTCCTCGGGTGGTTCAATGGCGGTCGCAGAAAGAACGAGAGCAACGAGTGTGGCTTGTATCATGGCGCGAGTATACCGATTCGCTGATCTCGTTCAGGAGAAGCGAAAGCCATGCTCACACCCGATGCACGACAAGCAATCGACAAAAGCGTCCTCTGCTGGCTCGCCACCAGCAATTCAAACGGTCAGCCGAGTGTCTCACCAAAGGAGATCTTCACATCTCACGGCGACGACGCCCTGCTCATCGCCAATATCGCCTCGCCCGGCTCCATGAAGAACGTTCGCATGAACCCGTATGTGTGCGTGAGCATGATCGATATCTTCACACAGCGAGGCGCACAATTCTTTGGAGCCTGCGAGATCATAACAAAGTCTGGCGACAGATTTGCTGCGATGGCGGAACCACTGTTTGCGCTTGCAGGAACAGACTTCCCCTTCTCGTCAATCTTCCACATCACGATCAATTCCTATAAAGAGATCGTGGCACCGCGGTACAGGCTCTTCCCAGAAACGACCGAGGAGGAACAAATCGAAAGCGCCATGCGAACCTACGGTGTCCGGCCTGACTCCACAGCCTCAGATTGAACCTACAATCTCGCATGACCACACAACACCCCGGTGTCACACTTCGCAATCTCATGGACAAGGGCGTCGTTGGCGCCCCAGGCGCATTCAACGGGCTCGTTGCAAGAGCCGTGAAGCAAGCCGGGTTCGACGCGTGCTACCTCTCAGGCGGAGCGCTGTCCGCTTCCTCGGGAGTGCCGGATGTCGGCATTCTGAGTCTGGACAGGTTTGCTCAAGCCGTTCGGGAAGTTTCCATGAGTTCCGGCCTTCCAGTCATCGCCGATGCTGATACCGGTTTCGGTGAGGAAGAGATGGTCAGGCGGACCATCCTGGAGTACGACAACGCCGGCGCCGCGGGATGCCATATCGAGGATCAAGTCTTCCCGAAGCGCTGCGGCCACCTCGCTGGCAAAGCGCTGATACCCATGGAGCAATCAGTAAGCAGACTCAGCTGGGCCGTACAAGCCGCGAAGGACTGCTCGGACGGGGCATTCATCGTTTGTGCACGCACCGACGCGAGATCGGTCGACGGGCTCGGCGCTGCCATCGAGCGTGCTCACGCGTATGTCGAAGCCGGGGCGACAATGATATTTCCAGAGGGTCTCGAGTCGGAGGATGAGTTTGCGAGATTCGCCGACGAGATCAGCAAGCTGTGCGACAAGCCGCCTTATCTGTTGGCAAACATGACCGAGTTCGGAAAGACCCCGGTTATCCCGTTGGCCCGATTTGGCGAGCTCGGCTATCACTTCGTGATCTTCCCGGTTTCCTCGCTTCGTTCAGCGATGGGCGCGGTTGTTCGGATGCTAACTGACCTGAAAGCGACCGGGAGTGTTGCAGGCTCACTCGATGAGATGCAGAACCGCGCCGACCTTTACACCCTGCTCGGGTATGACCCGCAGGGCGAGGGCTGGTCCTTCCCGAGCCACTGAGCCACGGGGAGACGGGCGACATTTGAGGCGTATAGTGCCTGTATACAGGCCGGCCGTGATCGGCGTGTTTCCACCAATTGCTTCCGCGGAGGTCTCCTTATGTCAGCAACAAAGCCCGCAGGTCTCGAGGGCGTCGTCGCAGGCGATACCGAAATCTGTTCCGTCGAGCAGGGCGCACTGATCTACCGCGGATACGAGATCCACGACCTCGCCGCGAACGCGACATTCGAAGACGTCGCGTACCTCCTGCTCCATGGAGACAAGCCCAACGAGGAAGAGAGCCGATTCTTCAAAGACGAGCTCATCGCAAACCGCGCACTCTCGCCCCAGGCAATCGATACGCTCAAAACCTGCGGCCCGCTCCTCAAGCAGGGCTCAGCAGTACCTATGGACGTGGTCCGAACCGTCCTCTCGATCGCTGGCAACTGCGATGCCGACAGCCAGGACAACTCACCCGAGGCCAACCTTCGCAAGGCCAAGAGAATCGTCGCCAAGATCCCGACCATCATCGGGCATATGCAGAACATCATTGACGACCGCGAAATCATCGCCCCCGACACAGGCGGCGACGCCAAGCTCTCGCACGCTGCGAACCTGCTCTACCTGATGACAGGCGAACGCCCGACCGCGGAAGCCGAGAAGGTCATGGATGTCTCGCTCATTCTCTACGCAGAGCATGACTACAACGCCTCGACGTTCACCAGCCGAGTCATCGCTGGCACGCTCAGCGACATGCACGGCGCGATGACCGGTGCGATCGCCGCACTGAAGGGCCCGCTCCACGGCGGTGCAAACGAGGCCGCGATGGTCATGCTCGCCGAGATCACGGAATTCGTCAACGCCGGCAAGGGCACCGTCAACGACTGGATGCAGGACGCCTTCGCGACCAAGAAGAAGCTCATGGGCTTCGGTCACCGCGTGTACAAGAACGGCGACCACCGCGCACCGATCCTCCACGGTCTTGGACGCAAGGTCGCAGAGCAGAAAAGCGGCGAGTACGTCAAACTCTTCGAGACAGGCGAGGAAGTCCAGAAGATCATGGAAGAACAGAAGACGATCTACCCGAACGTCGATTTCCCCTGCGGCATGACGTACTACACGATGGGCATCCCAGTCCCGCAGTACACCCCGATCTTCGTCGCAAGCCGCGTCACGGGCTGGGCCGCTCACATCATGGAACAGCACGCCAATAACCGACTAATCCGCCCGATCGCGAATTACACGGGTCCGGCGCTTCGCTCCTGGAACGGCTAATCAGCTAACCCATGAGCTCCTGATAGATTGAGTCAACTTCGCACACGTGCGCCGGGTAGCTCGTGAGTGTGGACGCCTCGTGCACCGTCTTCGCGCTGGGTATCTGAATCTCACCGGTCACCAATTGAGTGATGCGTTCAGCGAGCTTGTCTGGGCATCCTCCCGGGAAGAAAACACCGTTGCCTAGCTGACCTTCGGGATTGTCGATCGGTTTGATTGTGTCTGCAGCACCTCCGAGCCGTGCTGCGATGATCGGCTTGCCCGCGTGAAGGTGCTCCCACATCACCAGCGGAGAGTTGTCGAACCAGATGTGCGGAAGCACACCAACGTCGTACTCACCCGCCGAGGCGATGAGCTGTATAAGGTCGTAACCACCGAGGAAATTAACCTCTGGGTACTTCGCCATCCTTTTGCGAAAGTTCCAATCCCCACCGTGTGCGCGGATGATGAACTGCGATCGCTTGCGCACTTCCGGTGACAAGTGCTCGATCGCGCGAACAAGAACTTCCAGTCCTTTATTCGGTCGTACTGTCCCAAAGAACCCGAAACGAAGAGGCCTTGTCGCCTCGATGGCACTCCAAGGAACCATCTCATAGAACGGCGACCGCCTCGCCTTGCGGTTGATCTGGTCAAAGTGCGGCTGCCCATAACGGACCACCCGAAGCCTGCTCTCTTCGACACCCATTGAGGCATGAAGCTTCGCATTGAATTCCGATGGAGGAGTTACGAGATCCGCGTCGTTGAGTGCTGCAACTCCTGCAACGCGCCGCTTGCCGTAGTCATGAAGCACCTTGAGATGCACATCACCTTTGTTGATGAACTGCTCGTTAGCATCGAGTTCTAGACGAACGGGCTCTCTGCCAAGCTTGATATCCGAATCCGCGAATGTGTGCTCGATCAGCCCCTCTGGGTTCCCGGATTCGTCATGCCCCCTCGTGACTTCTCGATCAGGGCGTGCATTTCGATTGACAGCACTAGGAAGCGTTGCATCTGCATTCCCACTGCCGGCCTTGAGGATCCGCTTTGACTTAAGCCTGATCAGCTCCGATTGCTTCGGCCCCAGCAGCCGCTCGGCGGACCGATTCAGAATCCGTTTGAGTTTCTTTACCCTGGGCGACGATTCCTCAATACAATCGACACACCGCCGACCCCCGTCGTAATCGAAGCAGAGCTCGTGCTCGCGGTAGATCAGATCGACCTGCGGGCAGACGTGCCAGTAGTTGTGTAGCGTGACAACCGTACGGATGCTGCGCGATTTGAGTGCTCTTATCAGATCGAGCCCTTGTCCCTCAAGCGAATGCGAGTGCACGATCTGGACACCCTTACCAGCAAGAAAGTCTGACACAAGTGCTGACTGCTTGGCTGAGTGAGTTTCCTGAACAGGGTTTTTGAAGTTCGCCGCACTTGGAGAGAGATTGGGGCTATTGATGACCTCGAAGCACTCCACTCCTCGCCAATTCTCTCTATGACGAATACGCATTCCCGGTATAACCGAGTATTTAAACCCGGACGACAGATAGAGAACCTTGTGCCCCATCATCGCAAGTCCAGCCGCGAGTTCTGAAGCGCTCAGGTTGTACCCGGTTCCCTCAGACGCTTGTAGAGCGAGCCTCGCCCAGCCCAACACCGCGATCGTGCGGGGGTTGTCGGTCGAAGGCCACTCGGGTGTGCCCCTGGGCTGATCCATGAAGAACAGACCTCCTAAACCGACGCCCGGTCACGCTTCGCACGCAGTACGCTCCAGACCACCCGAACTCCGAGTACGAACCAGCGAGCAAGCAGCCCAGACTTGACACGCAGCCCATCACGCTCAACACGAACCGCATCGAAGTCTGTGCTCGAGACGTGCATTGTTCTCGCGCCTCGCAGCATCGGGAAGTCCGAATTGCCATCGAAAATAACCACGGCATGCGGCGGATGCCTCAGCCAATCGAGCTGAGCATCGATCTTCTGGAACCGATCATGCTCGTAATACCGAATTTCTGGCCTGTACAGACCGATCACCGGGGATTCACCGCCGTGCTCCGGCTCAGATGCCCCCGCATGCGCAAGAACAGTCCATTTCGGAATGTCCGATGTACGCCCACTTCGCACGAGACAGTTGATCACGTGTGCCCGAAAGAGCTCAGCCTGCATGTACGCATGCCGCCCTGGACAGATAAGGACAACGTTTCTCCCAAGCGCCTTGCACACCTCAAGTGACTGAAGAGCGGTGTACTGATCCGTAGGCTTCGTATCAAGCTTTCCACCCCTGCTGCGGATCGAGTCAGAAACCGCACGCATGAGCAGGTCAGCATCGCGAATTCGGCGATTGAGAATAGCCGTTTTCGCCTGGCTCATCAGCCTCGCTGCCCACTTGAAAAGTGTCCGCCTGAGCATCG
>WUAK01000013.1 GCA_009827205.1 Phycisphaeraceae bacterium
ATCTTGACCGCCACTATCTGAGCGCCGGGTGCCATGCCGTTGAGTTCGGGCTGCTCGGGAAAGTGTGCCGCGACGATGCCCGCTACGTGCGTGCCGTGTGCTCCCGAGTCTGCGACGATTGAGAGTAAATTGCCTTCGTCGTAGATGTTCAGGACGTAGTTCAGCAGATCGACATCGCCGAACGTGGCGAACTGGCGTTCGTCTCTGAAGTTCGTCAGCGTAGTTTCGTCTGAGAAATCGCCGTCGCTGTCAGTGTCGAGTGATGCACGCCACTTTTCGCCATCGTGGAAGACAACACAGTCGAGGATCGGGCTGTTGTCGCTGTATGAGTTCTGGAATGCTTCGAGCTGATCGATCTTGGCCACGAGGTCCTCGCGGATCTCGAGTTCGTCGCTCGTGGGCTCGGGATATTCGCGATCGAACGCGGTGAGCTGCCTGTGCAGATCTTCCGATCGAGTGCGTTGGAGCTTGTCCCACTCGTCGCGACGTTCGCCGGCCATCCGCGAATCGAGGCCACGCGGGTAGAGCTCGCTCATGGGCTTGAGCCCGACACGGAACTCACCCGTAGGGTTCGTCCACTCTGGGTGCGGCGTGAGCGTTCTGCCCGAGATGCCCTCAAGCGTGCCGTCCTCTGCGAGTTCGACGATGGTCGTGGTGTCGACATCGCCCGAACCGGTGCCATCAACGACGTCGATGATCTTGGGCTTGCCGTCGGTCGTGACCTGCAGGCCCGGCGCCCCCGGGTCGACACCCGTATCAAAGATTGCGACGACCACGCCTCGCCCGTCGGCGTCGGGGTACTGCTCGAGGAAGCGGGTGACGCCCGTCTCCTTTTTGGGTTGGAGCGCATCGAGCGGTCCGCCTGTGGGCTGGTATGGCATGCGCACCGAGACATTCGTGATGTTCTGGGAAGCTTCCGTCTGCGAATCTTCGATCGTGGGCGAGGCGCATCCTGCGAGTGCGAGGATGCTGACGACGGCGACATTGTGTCGGCTCGGGCGGGTGCTCATGGACATCTTCCTGTATCGAACTCTCGTCTCGCCCGATCCCCGGGCAGCTGATGTGTAGATCCTACCGCGTCCTGAATGGCGCGCTGCATCGGGTGAAAACTAGGTAATTCAACCAGTTGACTTGCCGGCTTACTCGTGAAACGCTTGGCCATGAGTTCGGTGGATAGTCAGGTTGTTGCAAGTTGCCAGACAGGCCGAGAGGCGTGCTTGGGGCGGCATGTGTATGTGCTGTTCCACCTGCTGATGAGGCAGTGCGATGCCGCAGCGGAATCGATCGGGCTGACCTCTTCTCGCTGGTTTCTGCTCTGTTCGATCGCCTCGGCGGGAGATGAGCCCACGATCGGCGAGCTGAGTGATGAATCCATGCTGAGCACCCAGGCTGTCAGTCAGCTGGTCTCGGCGATGGAAAGAGAGGGTCTAGTGACCCGCCACACGAAGCCTGGTAGCGGACGATCGGTATATGTTCGGATAACGGATTCAGGCCGGACCGCACTGGAACGGACAGACGAGATCGCGACCCAGATCGAGAGTCGGCTGCTCGCCGGGCTCGAGCAGGGCGAGATCGATCGGATCACAGCGGACCTTGAGAGGCTCATCGACAACATGAGCGCCAAAGACGCGGAGAAGACAAAGTGAGAAACGCAATCGGAATCGTGGTGGCCTTGCTCACGAGTATCGCCTCCGGCGCGCTCGCGCAGCCGCCGGCGAACGTCGTGCTCGACGAAGTGACGATGCAGGATCTCGAACGCATGCGACGCGTCACGGGCGAACTCCGCGCGTTCCAGCGGTCGCGACTTGCGGCGCGCGAGCAAGGGCTCGTTCTCGAGCTCGGTGTCCGTGAAGGTGACGATGTCACCAAGGGGCAGGTGATCGCGCGGCTCGATAGTGTGCTCGCCGAGCTCACGGTCGCCAGCGCCGAAGCGAGCGTCGCTGCACGCAAGGCAACGGTCGCCGAGCGAGAAGCCGAACTCGAGCGTGCGAAGCTGGACTTCGAGCGATACGAATCCCTCATCAATCAAGCGTCGGCGTCGAGTCAGGAATTCGATGATGCTCGCGTCGATCTCGCTTCGGCGCAGGCGAGGCTCTTGAGCGCTCAGGCCGACGTGTCTGCAGCCGAGGCAAGGCTCGCGCTTGATAAGCAGCGCGTCGAGGACATGGTCATCCGCGCACCGTTCGATGCGAGGGTCGTCTCGACGGCGACCGACGTCGGTGAGTGGATCGGCGAGGGTGACCAGGTTGTCGAGCTCTACTCGGTTGCATCGATCGAGGCCTGGGTCGATGTTCCGGAGGCCTCTGCGGATCGCATGGCCGGTGTCGGGAGCACCGTCATGGTGCACATCCCAGCGCTTGGAGGCGAGGTCCCGGGCACTGTTCGGCAGATCGTCCCAGAGGTAGACCCACTCAGCAGGCTCTTTCCGGTTCGGATCTCGGTGCCAAACGACTCGGGCATTCTCAAACCAGGCATGAGCGTGACCGCGATGATCCCCACGGGTCAGCGGGCGCAGATGCTGACGGTCTCCAAGGACGCAATCCTCCGCGACGACGCGGGCGAGTTCGTGTACATGGCTGTGCCGAACGAAATGCCTCAGGTTCCATTCGACCAGGTCGCAGCGCCCATGCGCATCACGCGGGAGTTTGCGGTAGGAGACAGGGTCGCTATCCGCCGTGGCGGGCTCCAGCCCGGCATGCAGCTTGTCGTCGAGGGCAACGAGCGGATGTTCCCGATGCAGCCTCTCATCGACGTCAGCGCGACGGCGCACACCGGTTCGAAAGAAGAGCAATCGAGCGAAGAGCAGTCCGAGGAAGCACAGCAAGGGGGCTGATCGATGAACATTGTTGGACTCTCTATCCGCAGACCGGTTGGGGTGACCGTTGGTGCGCTGCTGCTCGTGATGTTCGGGCTCATCGGCCTGACCGCGATTCCTATTCAGCTCACGCCGACCGTCGACTACCCGATCGTGACGGTCGAGACGAGCTGGCCCGGCCGAAGCCCTGAGGAGATCGTTGACGAGATCACCAAGGAGCAGGAAGAGCAGCTCAAGAACATCTCGAACCTGAAAACGATGCGCTCGACCAGTTCCGAGGGCATCTCGACGATCACGCTCGAGTTCTATCTCGGTTCGGACATCACGCGCGCGCTGCAGGAAGTCTCCGACGCGCTCCGCCAGGTGCCCGATTACCCCGATGAGGTTGATGAGCCAACGATCAAAGACGCCAGCGGTGCGGTCGAGTCGTCGATCGCTTGGATCATCATCGATCTCGACCCCGAATACAACGAGCAATTCCCCGACTTCGACATCACCACGCTCTTCGACCCGATCGACAAAGAGATCCGCCCGATGCTCGAACGCATCGACGGTGTCGCGGAGGTCAATGTCTACGGCGGACGCGAGCGAGAGGTCCGCGTGCTCGCCAACAACGAGAAGCTCGCCCAGCGCGGTCTGAACATCGCAGACCTGCTCGATGCGCTTCGCCGAGAGAATGTCAACACCTCGGCGGGCACGATCGCCGAGGGCAAGCGCGACTACCGGGTGCGCGTCGTCGGGCAGTTCGAGTCTGAGGAGGATGTGCTTTCGAGCGTCGTTGCCATCCGAGAGGGCAGGCCCGTTTATGTCCGGGATGTCGCGACAGTCGAGATCGGGCACACCAAGCTGCGGGGCTTTGTCCGCTCGTTCGGCCACCCATCGATCGCAATCCCTGTCATCCGGCAGACCAACGCGAACGTCATCGACATCATGGAGGATCTCCGCGTCGAGCTCGACACGGTCCGGTCCGATGTCTTGCCCAACATCGGTGGCGACGCGGGCCCACATCTGCGCATGAGGCAGGTCTACGACGAAACCGTGTATATCGATTCGTCGATCAAACTTGTGACTCAGAACCTCTGGATCGGAGGCGGGATCGCGGCGATCGTGCTTCTGGTTTTCCTCCGGTCGTTCACAACAACGGGCATTGTGGCTCTTGCAATCCCGATCTCGGTCATCGGGACGTTCCTCATTCTGCTTGCGCTCGGTCGCACACTGAACGTGATCTCGCTCGCGGGTATCGCGTTTGCGGTGGGCATGGTCGTTGACAACGCGATCGTTGTGCTCGAGAACATCTACCGCCGATACCAGGGCGGGCTTTCGCCTATGAAAGCCGCGTATGAGGGTGGCCGGGAGGTCTGGGGCGCGGTGCTCGCTTCGACGCTTACAACCGCCGCGGTGTTTGTGCCCGTGCTGACCATCCAAGAAGAGGCGGGCCAGCTTTTCCGCGACATCTCCATCGCGATAGTGGGTTCGGTTCTGATCTCGCTCCTCGTATCGATGACCGTCATCCCCGCCGCGTGTTCGAGGTGGCTCAAGCCCCACAACAAGGAGCGACAGAAGTCGGGCTTCCGCAAGCAGATCGATGGGCTCTTCGGTCTCAACGCGTTCTTCGCGGGCTTTACCAATCTCATGGCTTCGTTTATGCGTGGCATCCAGCGAGGCGTGCTCGGATGGACACTGCGTCCTGCGATTATCGTCGTGATGACAGCCGCGAGTCTTATTGCTGCGTACACGGTCGTCCCGCCCATGGACTATCTGCCTGCGGGCAACCAGAACCTCGTGTTCGGGGGCATGCTCATCCCGCCTGGACTGAGTGTTGACGAGAAGGTCGACTTCGCAGAACGCATCGAAGCCCGAGTGCTGCCCTACATGACGGGCAACAGCGAGCTCGCCGATCTTGACCCGATCTCGTCGGGCCAGGGTGAATCTGGGTTCAGCTATGACCCGGTGCTGATGGAGAACTTCTTCATCGGCGCGTTTGGTGACGGCATGTTCGTGGGTGGCACGAGCACCGACCCTCAGGTGGTTGTTCCGATCGGGCAGCTGCTCACAAACTCGATGAACCAGCTCCCCGATACGTACGGCGGCGCGAGCCAATCCTCGATTTTCGGTCGAGGATTCGGGGGTGGGAACACCGTCAATATTGAGATTTCAGGCCCTGATCTCGACAGAGTGGTTGCGGCGGCGCAAGCCGTGTTCATGAACGCTGTAAGCAACGAGAGCTACGGCTACGGCCGAGTCCAGGCCAACCCATCCAACTACAACCTGAAGCAGCCCGAGATCCAAGTTCAGCTCACGCGCGAGGCCCGAGAACTCGGACTTCGACCACGTGACGTCGGCGTCGCAGTGCGAAGCCTCTTTGATGGTGCATTCGTTGATGACTACATCCTCTCGGGTGAAGCTGTCGACATGGTGGTGCTTCCGGCGGGTGGACAGCTCGATTACCTCGAACAGATGGCAACGATCCCCGTTGCCACTCCCAGGGGCCCGACGGTTCCCCTCGACACACTTGTCGAGGTGAAGCGTTCGCTGGCTCCGCAATCGATTCAGCGCATCGAGGAGCTTTCTGCAGTCAGTATCGATATCACTCCGCCGCCCGGAGTTGCGGTTCAGGATGTGATGGAGCTGATCGAGAACGAATTCGTCGCCCCGGTGCGTGAAGCCGGGATGATCGATCGGACGATGCGCGTCAAGCTTGAGGGCACGGCAGCCAAGCTCGACGAAGTCCAGGCTGCGCTCTTTGGGACGTCAACGAAGACTGCTGATACGGGCATCTCAAGGACAGGCAAGTACATCGCCGCGCTGCTCGGCATTATTGGGTTTGTGGTTGCAATCGTCGGTTTTATCCGCGCTGTCACGACCGGGCGAGCCGCATTCGGTTACGGTGGGATCGGCGCGCTGCTGCTGCTTGGCTGCATCGGCATCCTGCTCTTCGGCGTAGCCTCGATGCCCTATCTCATGCTTGCCAGGTTCATCTGGTCGCTCGCGGTGACGTACCTGCTGATGTGCGCTCTGTTTGAGAGCTTCGTGTACCCGTTCGTCATCATGTTCAGCGTCCCGCTTGCCGTGGTTGGAGGGTTTATCGCGCTCAGGATCGTGCACGTGATTACTGATCGGAACCCGATCGTTCCCACACAGCAACTCGATGTCCTCACCATGCTCGGGTTCGTCATCCTGATCGGTGTCGTGGTCAACAACGCCATCTTGCTCGTGCACCAGTCGCTGAACTTCATGCGAGGTCGCACCGACGAGGGGGAAGACCCGATCGAGCCCATGTCCCCGGCAGAGGCGATCTCAGAGAGCGTCCGCACACGTGTCCGCCCGATTTTCATGAGCACGATGACCTCCATCGGGGGCATGCTCCCGCTTGTTCTGATGCCCGGCGCAGGCTCTGAGATGTACAGGGGTCTCGGATCAGTCGTGGTAGGGGGGTTGCTCGTTTCGACAGTGTTCACGCTGCTGCTTGTACCGCTGCTGCTTGGCCTGGTGATCGACATGTCGCGAGGTCTGCGCGAACTGCTCGGCAGGGGTGCAGAGCCCGCGCAGAGTAGCGCCTTCGCGAGCGAGGCTTAGATGGTATTTAGCTGCCGTAGGTGGGCTGCTTTCCCCAGTGAAGTTTGCCGACGAGTGTGTCCCAGTAGTCGCCGTTCTGATTGACGACGAGTTCTACGGCTCGAGTTGCGCGTGATATACGCACACGCTGGTTGCTCGTGATACGCCGCTGGATCTGCCCGTCGAGGACGAGCGTTGTGCCCTCGGTTTCGCTCTCGTTGATCTGGATCGGATCAAGCTCGATCACACTGTCGCCTGGGACCGCGATGGGCCTAAACGCAAGCGAGTGCGCCGCGATTGGTGTGATGACCATCGCATCCACATTTGGGTGCACGATCGGGCCGCCTGCCGAGACGTTGTAAGCGGTTGAGCCGAGCGATGTGGACACGATCAGCCCGTCACCCCGAACAGCCGGTCCCTTGGCGCCGTTAATCCGGATTCCGAGTTCGATCACGCGATAAGGCGGGCCCGCGGTTACGACCGCCTCGTTCATCGCGCTGCCGACAAACTCTGATGCACCGTTGCTGTCGGTGATCTCAACGTCAAGCAACGGCACGGTGCGAGTTCGCAAATCTCCGTTGCCAAAGAGTGTCGCTGCTTGCTCGCGGATCGCAGCAAGATCAAACTCAGCGAGAAAGCCGAGTTTGCCGACGTTAACCCCTAAGAGCGGTGCACGTCCCCCCGCGAACCGGCGTCCCTCGCCCAGTAGTGTGCCGTCACCACCGAGCACAACAATGAGTTCTGCGTTCTCGGCTTCTTTGGGGAGATTTCCGTTTGCAGACGGCACTTGCCCGACGAGTTCGCCGTGCTCACTGATGAGAGCCGAGAGTTCCCTCGATGCTTCTTGCGCGTCCGGCTTGTCTGCGTTGACGACCAAGAGCGTCGATCGCTTAGAGACTGTCATGCACGCCCTTCCCAGAAATCCGGCGCATCGCTGCGCCGATTGGGAGACAGACTAACGCGCGGCCTTGCTGGGTGCTTCCTTGACCTCAACGGTCGCGGGCACCTCGCTAGATTCGTCTTCTCCGTTCGCGGCGACCCTGATCGCACGAACGATACCGGCTTGGTCGAGGCCAGTTTCAGCGAGCTGCGCCGAGCGTGAATCCTGCAAGACCCACGAATCGGGCAACGAGAGCCTCATCACCCGCGAGGCATCAAGCTTCAGGCTGTTTGCTGCGTCGATGACCGCAGAGCCGAACCCACCCATCGGTGCGTGCTCCTCGATTGTGACAACCGGGATCTTGCGCTGAAGCAGCGCGCTGATAAGTTTCTCGTCGACAGGCTTGGCGAATCTGGCATCAAAGACCGCAACGCGGTAGTTGTCAGAGAGCGAGCTTGCCGCTTCCAGTGCAGCGATCGCTGGTGTGCCGAAGCCAAGCACTGCGACGTCGATATCGTCAGTCATTGGGTCGAGGTCGGGTGTCAGATTCCGCGCCTTCCCGAGTTCGAACGCAGGGCAGCCCTGATCGGCGAGCGCTTCCGAGACGTTGTCGCGTGGGTAACGCACGCTGCTGAGCCCAGCGTCATAGTGGCGCATGAACTCGAGCGATGCGCGAAGGCTCGGCTCGTCGATCGCAGCCGTGATCGCGGCGTCTGGGAGTGTGCGGAGCAGTGCGGTGTCGCAGAACCCGTGGTGCACGGCTCCGTCGCCGCCCACAAGCCCGGCACGGTCGAGGCAGAGTCTGACAGGCAGACCCTGAAGCGCCGCTTCCTGGAATGCCTGGTCAAACGCTCGCTGGAAGAATGTCGCGTAGACCGCAAAGAAAGGCTTGAAGCCGGTCTTCGCGAGGCCGGCCATCATGTCCATCGCGTGGCTCTCGCAGATGCCAGTGTCCCAGACGCGCTCGGGGAATTTCTGCAAGATCGGAGTAGTGCCCGTGCCGTCGGGCATCGCGGCTGTCGCGGCAACAACTTTATCATCCCGCTCCATCAGATCGACCATCGCGTCGGCGAACGATGCGGTGAACGACCTGCCAGACGAGGGGATCTCGACTCGACAGCCAAGCTTCTCGTCGCGTTCAACGCTGAAGGGCTTGGGCGAGTGGAACGTGGTCGCGTCGTCCTCGGCGATATCAAGTCCCTTGCCTTTGACGGTCTTGACGTGCAGCACCATCGGACGGTCAAACTCGCGCGCTTCACTGAGGAACTCGATGAGTTCGGGCAGGTTGTGCCCGTCGATCGGGCCGACCGTGACGAGACCGAAGTGCTCGAACCACGAGTTCTCGGCGATGACCGCCTTCGTCGCCTCGCCCGTTCTGTGGTACGCGTCTTTTAAAAGCGAGCCGCCAGGGAGGCTGTCGAGAATTTTGCCTGCTGACTTCTTGAAGTCCGTGTAGGTGTGGCTCAGCCTGACGCGGTCGAAGTACTGCGCCATTGCGCCCTGGGGCTTTGCGATGCTCATCCCATTGTCATTGAGAACGACAAGGAACTGCCTCTTAAGTGTGCCCGCGTTGTTCAGGCCTTCCATAGCGAGACCATTGACGATCGAGGCATCACCGATCAGTGTGACGACACGTCGGCCGTCGGGGTTGGTCTTCTGATCGAACGCTTGCTCGCTGAGTGTGTCGCCCCTGGCCATCCCGACAGCGGTCGAGATGCCTGTGCCTGCGTGCCCGACACTGAAGAGGTCGTAAGGGCTCTCGTTCGGATCAGGGAATCCGGCCATGCCATCGCGGGTGCGGAGCCTGTCGAGTTTCTCGAATCGTCCAGTGATGAGCTTGTGCGGGTAGCACTGGTGCCCGACATCAAAGAGCAGCCGGTCGTGACCGAAGTCGAAGACATAGTGCATCGCCAGCGTGAGCTCGACGACGCCGAGGTTCGGAGCCAGGTGGCCACCGGTCTTCGAGACCTGTTCGATGATCGCCGTGCGGATCTCCTGCGCAAGCTCGGGGAGTTCCTTGACGGACAGCTTTCGGAGGTCTGCGGGGCTCTTGATGTTGGGCAGGTATCTCATGATCTCTCTTGCTCAGGCAGGCTCTGGATGTGGAATCGTTGTCTCGTCGCCGTTGTGTTTCGCTCGCTCGCCCAGACGTGTTCGGTGAACACGCAATCGCGATTCGTTTTCAAATTATACTGAAACAATCATAAGCTTGCCATTCGAGCGATAACAGGCTTCCAGGCCCGATTTCGGGCCTTATCGGTCCCTCTCCGCGATAAACGCCGCAATCGACTGCAGAGACACAGCTCGGTCACCAAACGCACAGATTGCCTCTTTCGCCTCGTCGTGCATGCGGCTCACCTCGGCTCGTGTCCCCTCGACCCCGAGCAGCCCCGGATATGTCATTTTCCCAGCCTCGGCGTCCTTACCCGTTCGCTTCCCGGTCACCTCGGCACTCTGCTCGACGTCGATCAGATCATCGACGGCCTGGAACATAAGCCCGATCCGGTCTGCATAGGTTGTGAGCGAATTCAGTTGTTCTTCACCGGCCCCTCCACAGATAGCGCCCATTCGACACGATGCGCGGATCAGTGCCCCCGTCTTGTTCATGTGGATTCTGTCGAGCCGATCACGCTCGGCGATCGGTGGGTCTGCGTCAGGGATTGAGTCAAAGATCTGGCCTGAGATCATCCCCGAGCAGCCCGAGGCGAGTTCTTTCACAAGACTCGTGCGGCGTTCGTGAGAGACTTCGCTCTGCACAACCGTTCCGAACGCAAGATTGAGCAGCGCATCACCGGTCAGCAGCGCCATCGCTTCTGATGTGTGGATGTGAAGGGTCGGGCGGCCGCGCCGGAGATCGTCGTCGTCCATCGATGGAAGATCGTCATGCACGAGACTGAACGCGTGGATGAGCTCGACCGAGGCCGCGGCAGGGAGGCTTACATGAGGCTGACCACCGACGGCAGCGCAGCAATGCCAGACCAACAGAGGACGGAGTCTCTTGCCCCCTCCCAGCACGGCGTATTTCATCGCTTCGTGGAGGCCAGCCGAGAGATCTCCGCCAAGTCCGGCGCCGTCGATCTGCTTGGCTAGCTCGTCATCGATCCTGCTGATGGGTGCCGAGATGTCTGCGAAATCGCGGATGGGCAGCCTCCGTGTCCGATGTGGTCTTGGGTGTACAGTACCGGCAACCCATGGGCGAGACGATCCAACAGGCGGGCGAGTTGTTTACGGCGGCGGGCTGGGTGGCCTGGCCTCTGACTGCCCTGAGCATGGTTTCATTCGCTTTGTGTCTGGAACGTCTGCTGTATTTCTCACGGGTGCGACGGAACTTGTCCGCCGAGCGGATCCGAAAGGTCGCCGACGCCCTACGAGCGAGCGACGAGTCGGCGCTGGCGAGACAGGCCGGGGCAGGGCTGCTCGGTCACTTCGTTTCGTCGATCCTCGACAACAGCAACGGGGGGCGGATCGCAGAGAGTGCGGTGCTTGCAGGCGGCGAGTCTGTGAGACCCGGGCTCGAGCGGTATCTCCCGTTCCTATCGACCACGATCACCGCTGCCCCGATGCTGGGCATTCTTGGAACGGTGACTGGCATCATCAAAAGCTTCGGGCTGCTTGGGAACGCGGAGCAAGTGACTGATCCCGCCGCGATGGCGGTCGGCATCTCCGAAGCACTCTACACCACAGCGTTCGGGCTCGTCATTGCGCTCGTCGTTCTGTTTCCGTATAACTACTTCCGCAGATCCGCGGACAGGGCGCTCGGAGTCTTGGAGACGATCGGAGCGGCAGCGCTCGAGAGTAATGGCTCTTCCAACTGAGTGTTTCGATTGATTAGTTGGCTTCGTTGTCCACGAGGAGCTGGTAAATCTCCTCTGACGTGTTCGCCGCGTAGATCTTCTCGCGGAAGTCGTTGTCCATGTGCAGCCTGCTGATCTTGGCGAGCGCCTGGATGTGGTCGCTCATCTGATCTGGGCGGCTTGCCAGGAGAACGACGAGTCTGACGGGTTTGCCGTCGACGGACTCGAAGTCAATTGGATCGGCTGGCTTGCCGATTGCCATAGCCATGTCTTTGAGAGATTCTGATTTACCGTGCGGGATCGCAAGGCCCTGGCCGATGCCCGTGGTTCTGGTCTGCTCTCTGGTCCAGACAGTTTCCATGAGCAACTCAGCATCGGAGACCTGCCCAGCGTCTGCGAGCGCGGTCACGAGCTCGTTGATGACGCTCTGCTTCTCGGTCGCCTGAAGCGGCGCCAGGATGCATTCGGGGGTGATCAGATCCGTCAACTTCATACGAGGGGCCTCGCGGTGCTTGTGTCCGGGATGGTTCGCTCTGTGGGTCGGAGAGTCTACGCCCTCGGGCGACCCGCGGGTGACAGCACGACGCTGTATGAGCCATCAACCGAGGATTCGGGGTTTCCACGGGTGTGGGGCAGAGAGGCCCGTTCATCGGCAACCGACATGTGCATCGCCTTGGCGGCCCATCTGGCCTGATCGTGGTTCTCCTCGTGGTCGATGCTGCAAGTCGCGTAGAGGATCGACCCGGTTTTCGAAAGCAGTGGTCTCGCTTCTTCGATGATCTGGCGCTGGATCGACTTGAGCCTTTTCAGTGACGCGGGCGTCGCTCGGTAGCGGGCTTCGACTCGCCTACCCATCACACCTGTGTTGGAGCAGGGGACATCGAGCAAAAGGAGATCGGCCTGCCCCCTTGCCCTGTGCATGAGTTCAGCCATGGGCAGGACATCGACACGCTCGTCGTTAGCGAAGACCTGTGCGAGCGTCTCGTACCTCGCCCGATCGACATCGGTCGCGATGACTTTCGCGTTTGGGAATGTCGCGCTGAGCTGGCGCGTCTTTGTGCCCTGACCAGCGCAGAAATCGACGATGATTGAGGGTTCCATCCCCGCGACCGAGCGCACTGCCTCGGATGAGGAAGGATCCTGAGCCCAGACATCACGTCTGGCGTTGAGCAGCTCTCCGAGCTCCTCGCGGGGCCCCGTCCAGAGCGCGTGACCCTCTTCTGCATGGGGCGAGGTGCAATTGTCCGGGAGCGGGCTCGTCAGATGCGACACGTTGAGCACAGTCGGTGGGTTTGCAAGAGCGTGCATACACGCATCGGTGATGATCTCTCGGGGGTGATGCTCGGCCCAGCGGTCGATTAATTGGCGGGGCACGCTCGTCGCGGTCGCGAGCCGGTCGCGTTCGTCTTCTGGGAGTTTGATTCCGAGCAGATCTCGCGATCCCGAGGCGAGCGGGATCGATCGGCGGTCGTTGCTCCATGGTCCTGACCGCTCCCCGACGGACTCGCTCACTCGGCGGAGAGCGGCGTTCACTAGCTTGGCGGCGCCGGGCCTGATTCTGCGTTTGGCCCAATCGACGGACTGATCGATCGCAGCGTGCGCGGGGATACGGTCCATGAGCACCAGCTGCGCTGCCCCAAGGATGAGGACGGCCTTCAACGAGGGTTCCAGCTCACGGAACGGGCGGTTCAAGCCCTGCTGGATGATGTACTCGAGGGTGAGCCATCGCCTGATCGAGGCGTCGTAGAGTGCGTGGGCGAGCGCCGAATCGCGATCATCCAGTTTCGCTGTGTCGGGCTCGGTTGGCTCAATCTCCGGGAACCGAGCAGCCTGCTCGGTCAGGAGCGCTGCGACGGATTCGCGCGCCGATGTCGGTGTTGTCGTATGGTTTCTGGGGCGACGCTTCGGGCTTCTGTTTCGTTTGGGGTCGGGCACGGGGCGAGTCTAGGAGTCCAGAGTCGTAAGATGACGCGCGAGCCGAGCAATCCGGAGCCTCAAACTCACGCCGAGCGGCAGCCTCGGTCTCGCTATACGCGCGAGCGGAGCGTCGGCCTGCTCGGGACGATGCGGATCCGCAAGAAGCTGATTGTCTTGCACACCCTCTTCTGTCTGGTGCTCGGGGTTGTGCTTCTGATCACGCTCAGGCCCGGAGCAACCGCGGTGGTTGCCCGAGCAGAAGTGTCGCAGGCGAAGGCTGCGCTTGCTGTGCTCAGTGCATCTGGCTGGGACGGCTCGGGCGAGACTCTCCCGGAGCTCATGACAGGCATCGAAGGCCTCGAGTACCGAATCGGAAATTCCGAAGCACTCGAGCTGACAACGGACGTTGTCGAGGCGGCACAGGAGATGCCTGGCCAACCCGTTGCCTGGCGTTCGTCCAAGTCGGGCGGGTACGCGGCGATGGTGCTGGCGGGTCAAAACGGGCAGGAATCTGTTTACGTCATTGCGAAGGCGTTTATCCCTGAAGCCCGCCGCGCGGTCCTTGAGCTGTACGCGTTCACGATCGTTGCGATCCTCGCTATGTACGGCCTGATCGCTGCATTCCTTGAGATGTTCGTCCTGCCCCAGAACGTGTACAGCCCGATCGCGAGGATGCTTGACGCCGACGATGCGGTACAGGAGGGTGACGAAGAGCACGAGATCATCGACGATGAGTTCATCCCCGCCGACGAGATCGGTTCGATCATGCGATCGCGTAATCAGACTGTGCTCTCGCTGCGCCAGCACGAGCAGGATCTCGCCGAGGCACTCGGTCGATTCGAAATCGTCGCCGCGGACCTAAAACGAAAGAACCATTTGCTTGAGAATGCCAAGCGCAACCTCGCCGACGCGGATCGGCTCGCGAGTCTGGGCATGCTCTCGGCGGGTATCGCGCACGAGCTGAACACTCCGCTCACGGTGGTCAAAGGGCTCGCAGAGAAACTCGATAGATCCGGTGGTGAGGGGTTATCGCCTGCGGAGGCGCGACTGCTTGTTCGCGTTGTCGGTCGGCTTGAGCGTTTGGGCGAGAGCCTACTCGACTTTGCACGCGTCAGGCCGCCTCAGACCAACCCGGTAAGGCCAGCCGGACTGGTCGATGAAGCGGTCACTCTCGTGAAGCTCGATCGCGACGCCAAGGCAGTGCTGATCGAAAACAGCGTGGACGGGTCAATTGTCATCGCATGCGACCCGGATCGGGTCGTGCAGGTGCTCGTGAATCTGATCAGAAACGCAGTTGATGCTGTTCACGATGCAGAAGAGGGCGGCCAGGTCACGATCACAGGTGATCTTTTCGTCCGTGACGGCGCCGAGTGGGTGAGTCTGAAGGTGACCGACAACGGGCCCGGTATCGAGTCGGAATTGATCGAATCGCTGTTCGACCCCTTTGTATCGTCGAGACTCGATGCGAAGGGGACTGGACTCGGGCTCGCTGTTGCCGAGGGCATCGTGCGCGAGCACGGCGGGGTGATCCTCGCCCATAATCGCGCTCAGGAACGGGGGGCGGTGTTCGAGGTAGTGCTCCCGGTTGTGCCGCCCGGCGAGGGCCTGAGTGAAACAGGCGGTACACTCAGGCCGCCTGGCAGAGACGAGCCAGAGGAAGTCGAATCTGATGAGTGAACGCGCACAACAAGGACAGCCCTTGGTCTCGCTCGACGTCGTCGTCCTCGACGACGACCCGGACTTTCTCGAGTTTGTCGAGGTGACGCTGCAGGAACACGGTCATGGTGTTCGCACATCCTCGACACCCACTGAGCTCATCGCTCACTGTGAGGAATCTCAGCCCGACGTTGTGCTTCTCGACATGAACATGGGTCGGCACACGGGTCAGGAGGTGCTCGCACAGATCCGCGAGCGCTGGCCAAGGCAATGCGTGATCGTGGTCACGGGATTTCCATCGATGGACACGATGCGCGAGACTTTCAAGAGCGACGCTTTCGACTATCTCGCCAAGCCGTTTTCCGCGGAGCAGCTGGAGAGTGTGCTCGCTCAAGCCGCTGAGGCGTTCGGTCTTGGGCTTCGGCCCCAGGACAAGCTCCGGAGTGAACTGGGCCGGCAGATCAGGCTGGCCCGCGCGGACCGCAGCTGGACGCTCAAGGAGCTCTCCGAGGCCTCTGGCGTGAGCGTGAGTCAGCTCAGCTCGATCGAGCGAGGCACGCACCTACCGAGCCTCGATTCGCTCATCCAGATTTCAACGGCGCTCGACCATAAGCCCTCTGCGTGGCTAGCTGAGGCGGGGTTCTGAGCGATCGGACGAATAGAGGTGTTGACTCGGGTAAGGCCTGGGGCTTTCCTCATGCACGATGACGACCTCGGCTCCGATTGCCAGCACGCCCGCACCACCCATATCTGGAGGGGTGAAACCGAAAGCTCTGCTGTTTGCGTCGTTTGAGCCGAGCGGTGATGACCACTCGTCAACGGTGATCGCTGAGCTCCTGCGTCGGCATCCAGATCTCAAGATCTATGCATGGGGCGGGCCCAAGATGGAAGCGGCTGGCGCGGAGGTCGTCGAAAGGACAGGTCGCGACGCCGTGATGGGGTTGCCGGGCTTCGCGAAGATTCAGGAGCACCGCCGGATCAACGAGCGGATCGAGGCGTGGATGGACCAGAATCCGATCGCGGCGTTTGTCGCGGTCGATTCACCAGCTGCGAACTTTCCGATCTGCAAGCTCGCGAAGAAGCGAGGGATCAAGGTCGTACACCTCGTGGCACCGCAGGTCTGGGCATGGGGCAAGTGGCGGGTCAACAAGCTCCGCAGACTGACCGACAGGGTGCTGTGTCTTCTCCCGTTCGAGGAGAAGTGGTTCGAGGGCAAGAACGTACCCGCGAAATTCGTTGGTCACCCGCTCTTTGATATTAAGCTCGATGAAGCAGCACTCGACGCCGCGGCTTCGAGGATGCCCGAGGGCTCGCCCAAGATCGCGCTCCTGCCTGGGTCTCGTCCCAAGGAGCACGAGCGGAATTTTCCGCTCCTGCTCGAGAGCTACCGCAGACTCAAACAAGACCGGCCCGAGACGGTCGGTGTGGTCGCGGCAACGACGCCCGAGGTCGCAAAGAAATTACGCGCCAGTGCGCAGAGCCTTGGGGGTTGGCCCGAGAGTCTGACTATCGAAACGGCTTGCACTGATGCCGTGGTTCGATGGTGCGATCTCGCGCTCGTCGTGAGCGGGACGGTCACCCTCCAGATCGCGCGCCAGCAGAAGCCCATGGTTGTTGTGTACAAGACTGGCCGGATGTTCTATGAGCTATTCGCGAAATGGCTGCTCATAGCGCCGTTTTACACCCTTCCAAACCTGATTGCAGACCGGGAGATTGTGCCGGAACTCGTGCCTCACTTTGGTGATGCGGAGCCCATCGTGCAGGAGGCGACGCGTCTGATCGAGGAGACGTCTTACGCGGATCAGCAGCGTGAGGATCTCGGAAAGGTCGTTGAGAAGTTTAAAGGCATGGATGCGTGCGTCCACGCCGCGGACGCAATCGAGCGCGTCATCGGTTTGGGACAGGTTTCTGTCAAGAACTGAGTCAGGCGCCTTGGGAATCACAGCGGACTGGTGTGAGACACACAGCGGCAACGGTGTTTCCGATCCGCTCGTCGATCGGGACGACACGGATCGCCGGTGATCGGATGGGCAGCGATTTGTCGAGCCACTTGTGGACCGCGATCTGCAGGTCGTGTCTGGCAGTCTCTTCGTCGACGGCGAAGAGGATGAGCGCTGCGAGCGCGTGGTTGATCGCGCGCTCCTTGCTCAGTTTGCGTATGTCGGTAGCTGGGGCGAGAACGACTCCGGTTGTGTAGGCGGTGTTTGGGATGGGCACGCCGGCAACGAACTCGTACTGGCCGCAGACCTTGAGCTCAATCCACAGTGCGTCTGCTGGGTCGATGCCCTGGAGTTCCGCTGTCTGTTCCTTGACCGGTTCGAAAAGTGTGCCTTCGAGTTCGTGCTCGCGTTTGTCGATCTCGACGGGGTCCACGATGGGCAGGCCCCGCTCGTGGGTCAGGACGATGTCGCATCGCTCGCGTTCCGAGTTCTTCGCACGTCGTTTTGGAGGAGTGGGGAAGAGTTGCTCTCGGAATACACCGAAGCCTGCTTGATCGAGCCCGCCCGCGAGTATCTGTTGCAGGTCTGTCTCGTCGAGAGCGTCAACGCCTAGGACAGCGTCCTCTGCCCTGAGCCGGGCGTTCTCTTTCTCAATGGTTTTTGCCATGAGATCGGCGATCTGGTCGATGCTCCACACAGCCATTAGGGTATCGACTGGGTAGACGTTGCAGAATCGGCTCTGATCGGCGATGATCGACCCTCAACTATCCGTCTCAGCCCGGCTCTTCGGGCGGCGGACCGAGAAACCGAGCAAGGATTTGGATCGAGCATGGAACAAATCAACCACTTTATAGAATCGCTCAACGGCATTCTGTTCTCCGACTACACGGTGTACGCGCTCCTCTTCACGGGTGTGCTCTTCACCATATGGTCAGGGTTCGGGCAGTACAGGGCTCTTACTCACGGCGTCTCTGTTGTTCGTGGTAAGTACGACGACAAGAGCGATCCGGGTGCGATCAACCACTTCCAGGCGCTCTCTGCGGCGCTGTCAGCGACGGTTGGCCTAGGCAACATCGCGGGCGTAGCGATAGCTGTCGCCCTCGGCGGGCCCGGCGCGATCCTCTGGATGTGGGTCATCGGCGTCCTCGGCATGGCTATCAAAATGACCGAGGTCACGCAGTCCATGCTTTATCGAAACACGGAAGACCCCGACAACCCGCACGGCGGGCCCATGTTTGTCGTCAAGAAGGGCTTTGCCAAGTGGGGACTCGCCCCGATCGGCACGATCATCGGAGGCATCTTCGTCGTCACGCTCCTGATCTCCGCGATCACGGGCGGCAACATGTTCCAGGCGTGGAACGTCGCGGATATCACCAAGACGTACTTCGGGATTGACCAGATCATCACGGGCATCGTGCTCACAGTTCTCGTCGGGCTCGTCATCATCGGTGGTATCAAGCGGATCGGCGCCGTCGCGGGTCGCATCGTGCCACTCATGTGCGTGCTCTACATGCTCGCAGCGGGGTACGTGCTGATCATCAACATCGGCGAGATCCCCTCGATGCTCGCGCTCATCGTCAAGAGCGGGCTGCCCACGTGGCTCGGCGGCGAGAGCGCCAACCCAGAGGGCGCGTTCCTGGGCGGGACGTTCGCCTACGCCGCGATGTGGGGTGTGAAGCGAGCACTGTTCTCGTCAGAGGCCGGGCAGGGTTCATCGCCTATCGCACACTCGGCAGCAAAGACCGACGAGCCTGTTCGTGAGGGTGTCGTCGCGGGTCTTGAGCCCTTCATCGACACGATCGTCGTGTGCACACTGACGGCTCTCGTGATTCTCTCATCCGGTGCGTACAACCGTGATGCCGAGGCGAGCTTCTTTGATCCGGGCGCGATTCAGATCGTCCAAGCGGTCGATGACGACGGCGCGGCTATCGAGAACACTTGGACGCTTGAAACTCCGCCGCTGCCGCCCATGACCGATGATGCCAGACGCATCCGTCAGTCAGACGAGATGGCAGATGGCTGGCGCGAGGGTGAGACGATTTTCATCGTCGTCGCCGCGGATCAGAACGAGGACACCGGGCGTGATCTCCGCAAGATCACCGCGACGGTGACCAAATCTGGCGACGGCGTAGGCATGTGGACCGCCTCCTGGGGCAACCTGGAGTCGGAGATGAAGCCGACGTTCCGCCTGAATGAGGACGGTTCACCGGATCTCGGGCTCTACGGCGATTATGCGGGTGCTTCGATGACCGCGTACGCGTTCGACCGCGTTCAACCGGGTCTCGGCATGATCCTCGTTTCCATAGCCGCTTGGCTCTTCGCGCTCTCGACCATGATCTCGTGGTCGTACTACGGCGAGCAGGGCGTCTACTACTTCTTCGGGACGCACGGCGAGGGATTCGCCAAGCCTGCGGTGCTCGTTTACAAGATCGTCTACTGTCTCCTGATTCTCGCGACGACGGCGCTTGCGATGCCGATGTTCGGCGAGAACGGCGATAAGGCCATCATCGGTACCGATACCGAGCTCGACATGTGGACCACGCTTGGGCTCGGTGTCATGCTCGTTGCGAACATCCCCATCATGCTCATCTTCGGCAGCCAGGCCATGAAGGCCTACCGAGAGTACTTCAAGCGGATGGACGCCGGCGGCGACCCACCACACGAGGCTCCGCCCATCACCGACGTGGTCGAGGGACACGACGTCGAGTGATCGGAACATGAATCTCAATAACATCGCGGCCGGGCATCACGCTCGGCCGCGTTTATTTTTGTGTTTGCTTTCTTGGTGATTACTCGCAGGCTTCGCCGTCAACAGCCTTGGCGATCCGATTGATCTGCTCGTGCGCGTGAACCAGCGCAGCGAGCCGTGTCCTCGCCATCACTGCTTTGTAAAGCCAAGGCAGTGGCAGGATCGTCAAGGGCAGGTACCACGCGTAGGTGATCCATGTCTCGTTTGGGTACCAGCCGAACCAGGTGTTGAGCAGCGAGTCAGTGAACAGAACACCGGGCCAGATGGTAAAGGCGAGGACGAACCAGAAAATCGCTGGCATCTTCGGCTTGATCTTG